>NZ_FRAJ01000025.1 GCF_900142285.1 Caminicella sporogenes DSM 14501
GGAGATAACATAGGAGCATTATTAAGAGGTGTACAAAGAGACGAAGTAGAAAGAGGAATGGTACTTGCAAAGCCAGGAACAATCAAGCCACATACTAAATTCAAAGCACAAGTATACGTACTTAAGAAAGAAGAAGGTGGAAGACATACACCATTCTTTAATGGATACAGACCACAATTTTATTTTAGAACAACAGACGTTACAGGAACAATCACATTACCAGAAGGAACAGAAATGTGTATGCCTGGCGACAACGTAGAAATGGAAATAGAACTTATCACACCAATTGCAATCGAAGAAGGATTAAGATTTGCAATTCGTGAAGGTGGTAGAACAGTAGGAGCAGGTGCTGTTGCTAAAATTATTGAGTAATAGCTATTAGACTATAATGCAAACCTAGAAGTTTTTTCTTCTAGGTTTGCATATTTTAAATAAAATAGGGAATTTAATAAATTAAATTTAAAAATTCTGAATAATTAACAATACCTTGATAAATTATATAAGTTAGTATATAATATTAAGGTGTGTGTTTGGACTGCGATGATACAGAAGGTTGCCAAGAGTTGGGGAATTTCTGTTGAGAATGTCCGTTCATGAATCGGGCGACATGGAACTAATTCTCTCGGTTCTTTTTTGAGGAAATCATGCAAACACCCGGGAGAGTGTACGTTGGTTCCGGTCGTACGTAAATATTATTAATGCGTGCGATGAAAAGGAGGGAAAAAGATGGCAAATAAAAGTCAAAAAATAAGAATAAGATTAAAATCTTATGATCACAAAGTACTTGATCAATCAGCTGCGAAAATAGTTGAAACTGCAAAGAGAACTGGTGCTGAAGTTTCTGGTCCAGTACCGCTTCCAACAGAAAAACAAATAATAACTATTTTAAGAGCAGTTCATAAGTACAAAGATTCTAGAGAACAGTTTGAAATGAGAACTCATAAGAGATTGATTGACATTTTAAGACCTACTCCTAAGACAATAGATTCATTGATGAAATTGGATTTACCAGCTGGAGTAAATATTGAAATTAAATTATAATGAAAATTGCTAAGATATTAGGTTTATATAAATTTGTAAGCCTACCTATCTTAGTATGATTGCATTACTATGTAATCCGCTGTAAGATTAATGGGAGGTGTAAAATATGAAAGGGATTCTTGGTAAAAAAATAGGAATGACACAAGTTTTTACAGAAGAAGGCAATGTAGTTCCTGTTACAGTTGTTCAGGCTGGACCTGTTTATGTAACGCAAATAAAAACAGAAGAAAATGATGGATATAAAGCTATTCAAGTTGCTTTCGAAGATAAAAAAAGCAAAAGAGTTAATAAGCCGGTAAAAGGGCATTTTGAGAAAGCTGGAGTAACTCCAAAGAAATATATTAGAGAATTTAGAGTAGAGGATACAAGTGCTTACAGTTTAGGACAAGAAATTAAGGTAGATATATTTGAAGTTGGAGAAAAAGTTGATGTTGTGGGCACTTCAAAAGGTAAAGGTACACAAGGTCCTATTAAGAGACATAATCAAGGTAGAGGACCAATGAGCCACGGTTCAAAATATCATAGAGGTGTTGGTTCTTTAGGAGCATCATCATTCCCATCAAGAGTATTTAAAGGTCAGACAATGGCTGGTAGAATGGGAAATGAAAGAGTAACTATTCAAAATTTAGAAATAGTTAGAGTTGATACTGAAAGAAATCTTATATTAATTAAGGGAGCTATTCCAGGACCTAAGGGTGGAATGGTTATAATAAAAGAGGCTGTTAAGAATAGCAAGTAATATTCTTGGTAAAGAGAGGAGGATGTAAAGTGCCTAAGATAGATGTATTAAATGTTTCTGGACAGCGTGTAGGAGAAATAGAGTTAAATGACGGTATATTTGGAATAGAAGTAAATGAACATGTTTTATATGAAGCGGTAAAAAATTATCTTGCTAATCAAAGGCAAGGTACTCAATCAGCAAAGACTAGAGCTGAAGTAAGAGGCGGTGGAAGAAAGCCTTGGAGACAAAAAGGAACAGGTAGAGCTCGTCAAGGTAGTATAAGAGCGCCTCAGTGGATTGGTGGTGGAGTAGTATTTGCACCAAAACCAAGAGATTATAGTTACAAATTGCCAAAGAAAGTTAAAAGATTAGCTATGAAATCAGCTCTAAGTTCTAAAGTTAAAAATAATGAAATAATAGTTTTAGATGAATTGACAATGAATGTGCCTAAAACTAAAGATATGGTAAATATATTAAAAAATATAAATGCTTCTAAGAAAGTTTTAGTTGTTTTAGCTGCAAAAGATGAAAATGTAATTAAGTCAGCTAGAAATATAAAGGGTGTTAAAACAACGCTAGTAAACACATTAAATGTATATGATATATTAAATCATGATACATTTGTGGTTACTAAGGAAGCGGTACAAAAGATAGAGGAGGTGTACGTATAATGAAAACACCTTACGATATCATAATAAGGCCGGTTATTACAGAGAATAGTATGGCGCAAATGGCTGAAAAGAAGTATACTTTTGAAGTAGATAAAAGAGCTAATAAAACAGAAATAAAGCAAGCTGTAGAAAAGATATTTGGTGTAAATGTTGAAAAAGTTAATACTATAAAAGTTGTAGGTAAAGAAAAGAGAATGGGTAGATACGTTGGAAAGACAAGAAGTTGGAAAAAAGCTATAGTAAAACTAACTAAAGACAGCAAAGAAATTGAATTCTTTGAAGGTATGTAGGTAGATATTGTCAAGGTAGAAGGAGGGAAAGCGAAATGGGTATCAAAAAGTTCAAACCAACGTCTCCAGGTGTTAGACAGATGACTGTTTCTACTTTCGAGGAAATAACAAAAAAAGAGCCTGAAAAGTCACTAACAATTACTTTGAAGAAACATTCAGGTAGAAATAATCAAGGTAGAATTACAGTTCGCCATAGAGGAGGCGGAGTAAAGACTAAATATAGAATTATTGATTTTAAAAGAGATAAAGATGGAATACCTGCGAAGGTTACTGCTATAGAATACGATCCAAATAGATCAGCGAATATTGCATTGCTAACTTATGCAGATGGTGAAAAAAGATATATAATAGCTCCACATAATTTATCAGTTGGAGATACAGTGATTTCCGGACAGGGTGCAGATATTAAGCCGGGTAATGCATTAAAATTAAAAGATATACCTGTTGGTACAATGATTCACAACATTGAGCTTAAGCCTGGAAAAGGCGGACAGTTAGTAAGAGCGGCTGGAACAGCAGCACAATTAATGGCTAAAGAAGGTAAATATGCACATGTTAGAATGCCATCTTCAGAGGTAAGACTTATAAGTATAGAATGTAAAGCAACTATCGGACAAGTAGGTAATTTAGATCATGAAAATATCACTATAGGTAAAGCAGGTAGAAAGAGACATATGGGTATAAGACCTACAGTAAGAGGTTCTGTTATGAACCCTAATGACCATCCACACGGTGGTGGAGAAGGTAGAGCGCCAATTGGTAGACCGACACCAGTTACACCTTGGGGTAAACCAACACTTGGATATAAAACTAGAAAGAAAAATAAGCCTTCAGATAAATTTATTGTTAGACGTAGAAAGAAATAATATGTTTAGTTATAGATGCGTTATTGAGTTTAAATGCGTTGCCTAACAAAGCGAAAGGAGGATTAGTCGGATATGGGTAGATCTCTAAAGAAAGGACCTTTTGTAGATCCTAAGCTTTTAAGAAGAATAGAAGAGATGAACGAATCTGGGGAAAAGAAAGTAATAAAGACTTGGTCAAGAGCTTCAACTATATTTCCACAAATGATTGGTCATACTATAGCTGTACATGATGGAAGAAAGCATGTGCCTGTATATATAACTGAAGATATGGTTGGTCATAAGTTAGGAGAATTTGCGCCTACTAGAACATTTAGAGGGCATGCAGGAGATAAAACTAGTAAAGTTAAAAAATAATAACTTTTTTTAGCAAAGGAAGGAGGTAATAGCGTGGAAGCTAGAGCTATTGCAAAATATATAAGAATCTCTCCTAGAAAATTAAAACCTATTGCAGATATGATAAGAGGAAAGAATGCAAATGAAGCTATAGCAATACTTAAGTTTACTCCAAGAAGAGGTGCGAAAGTATTTATTAAAGTTATTGAATCAGCTATGGCTAATGCTGAAAATAATCACAACATGGATAGAGATAGTTTATATATAGCTGAAGTATATGCAAATCAAGGACCTACTATGAAGAGATGGAAAGCTGGTTCTATGGGAAGAGCTAACCCAATATTGAGAAGAACTAGTCATGTAGGAGTTGTTTTAAGAGAAAAGGAATAGAAGGAGGGAAAATGTATGGGTCAAAAGGTAAGTCCGCATGGATTAAGGGTCGGAATAATAAAAGACTGGGATTCAAAGTGGTTTGCAGATAAGAAAAATTTTGCAGATTTATTAATAGAAGACTACAAAATTAGAAAACACATTAAGAACAAGTTGTATACAGCTGGAATTTCAAAAATATTAATTGAAAGAGCAGCAAATACTAGAGTTAATATTAAAATATTTACATCTAAGCCTGGTATGGTTGTAGGTAAAGGTGGAGAAAATATTGAACAGCTTAAAAAAGAATTAGTTAAATTAACAGGAAAGACTGTTCATATAGATATTAATGAAGTTAAGAAGCCTGAAATAGATTCACAATTGGTTGCTGAAAGTGTAGCTTATGCAATAGAGAGAAGGATTTCATTCAGAAGAGCTATGAAACAGGCTATGGGTAGAGCTATGAAAGCTGGTGCTCGTGGTATAAAAATTGCTGTATCAGGAAGATTAAATGGAGCAGAAATGGCTAGAACTGAAAGTTATAGTGAAGGTAATGTGCCATTATCAACTTTAAGAGCAGATATAGATTATGGATTTGCTGAAGCTGACACAACATATGGAAAAATTGGTGTCAAAGTTTGGATATACAAAGGTGAAGTACTTCCTGGTGTAAGTGAAGAAACAAAAAAGCAAAGAAGAGAAAATAGAAGAAGAAATAAGACTAGAAAAAAAGAAGATAGATAGGATTTGGTCAAGGAAGGAGGATATGTAGCATGTTAATGCCTAAAAGAGTTAAGCGTCGTAGGGTTCATAGAGGCAGAATGAAGGGTAAAGCCACTAGAGGTAATACTATAACATACGGAGAATATGGTTTGATGGCTTTAGAACCAGCTTGGATAACTTCAAACCAAATCGAAGCAGCGAGGGTTGCTATAAACAGACGTATTAAAAGAGGTGGAAAGGTTTGGATTAAAATCTTCCCACATAAGCCTGTAACACAAAAGCCAGCTGAAACTCGTATGGGTGCTGGTAAGGGTTCACCAGAATATTGGGTAGCAGTTGTTAAACCAGGTAGAATTATGTTTGAATTAGCTGGCGTAAATGAGGAATTAGCTAGGGAAGCTATGAGGCTAGCTGCTATGAAATTACCTATTAAATGTAAATTCGTGACACGCCAGGATGCGTTAGAAAAGGATGGTGAAGCGAATGAAAGCTAGTAAGTTACGTGAAATGACTTCACAAGAGTTATCAAATAAACTTAATGACTTAAAAGCTGAATTGTTCAACTTGAGATTTCAGCTAGCTACGGGACAATTAGAAAATCCTATGAGAATAAAGCATGTTAAAAAGGATATTGCTCGTGTTAAAACAATATTAAGAGAAAGAGAGCTAAAGGGAGTTAAATAAGAACTGCGGAGGGAGGTAACATCGTGGAAAGAGGAAGAAGAAAAGTAAGAGTTGGACGCGTTGTGAGCGATAAGATGGATAAGACAGTTGTAGTAGCTGTTGAAGATTTCGTTCGTCATCCTCTATATGGAAAAGCCGTTAAGAGAACTAAGAAATTTAAGGCTCATGATGAAAATAATGAATGTAGAATAGGTGACAAGGTTAGAATAATGGAAACTAGACCTTTAAGCAAAGAAAAAAGATGGAGAGTTACAGATATTATAGAACGTGTTAAGTAGGATACGAGGGGAGGTATTCAAATGATACAACAAGAAACTCGTCTAACTGTTGCTGACAACTCTGGTGCAAAGGAGCTTTTATGTATTAGAGTTTTGGGCGGATCAGGTAGAAGATATGCTAATATTGGAGATGTAATAGTTTGTTCAGTTAAAAAGGCAACGCCAGGCGGAGTTGTTAAAAAAGGGCAAGTAGTTAAAGCGGTTGTAGTAAGAAGTAAACAAGGATTAAGAAGAAAAGATGGAAGTTATATTAAATTTGATGAAAATGCAGCTGTTATAGTAAAAGATGACAAGTCTCCTGTAGGGACTCGTATATTTGGACCGGTTGCTAGAGAGTTAAGAGATAAACAATTTATGAAAATAGTATCATTAGCTCCTGAAGTACTATAGTCTAGGAGGTGGAATGAATGCACGTAAAAAAAGGTGACACTGTAGTGGTAATTGCAGGTAAAGATAAAGGTAAAATTGGAAAAGTATTACAGGTTTTTCCTAAGAAAGAAAGAGTACTTGTTGAAGGTGTAAATATGGTTAAAAAACATCAAAAACCTACACCTAAAGTTCAACAAGCTGGAATTATAGAAATGGAAGCTCCAATTCACGTTTCAAATGTTATGCTTTATGATTCAAAGGCTAAAAAGGGTGTAAGAGTTAGATATAAAACATTAGAAAACGGAAAAAAAGTAAGAGTATCAGCTAAAACAGGAGAAGTATTAGATTAATCCGTTCTTCGAAGGGAGGTAAAATAAGTGGCTAGATTGAGAGAAAAGTATAAAAGCGAAGTTGTTAAAGCTTTAATGGAAAAATTCCAATATAAAAACATTATGGAAGTTCCTAAAGTTGAAAAAATTGTTATAAACATGGGACTAGGTGATGCTAAAGACAATCGTAAACTTTTAGATGCAGCTGTTAAAGATCTTGCGACAATTACAGGTCAGAAACCTGTTATAACAAGAGCTAAAAAGTCTGTTGCTAACTTCAAAGTTCGTACAGGTATGCCGGTAGGTGCAAAGGTAACTCTTAGAGGAGAAAGAATGTATGAATTTTTAGATAGATTAATTACAATTGCACTGCCAAGGGTTAGAGACTTTAGAGGAATAAATCCTAATTCATTCGATGGAAGAGGAAATTATGCATTAGGAGTTAAAGAGCAGCTAATATTCCCTGAAATCAACTATGATGAAGTAGAAAAGGTTAGAGGTATGGATATTATTATAGTAACAACTGCAAAGACTGATGAAGAAGCTCGTGAGTTACTAAAATTGATGGGAATGCCATTTAGAAAATAATAAGGAGGGAAAGTAGTGGCACGTAAAGCTCTTAAAGTAAAGCAACAAAGAAAACAAAAGTATTCTACTAGAGAGTACAATAGATGTAGAATATGTGGTAGACCACATGCTTATTTAAGAAAATTTGGAATTTGCCGTATTTGTTTTAGAGAATTAGCTTATAAAGGACAAATACCTGGAGTAAGAAAGGCAAGTTGGTAAACTGGGAAGGAGGTAATAATTATGACTATGACAGATCCAATTGCAGATATGCTTACACGCATTAGAAATGCTAATATGGTAAAACATGAAACAGTAGATATACCAGCTTCTAATATGAAAAAGCGTATTGCTAGCATTCTATTAGAAGAAGGATTTATAAAAGGGTTTGATGTTATAGATGACGGAAAGCAAGGAATAATAAGAATTCAATTAAAGTACGGTCCTAATAAAGAAAAAGTTATTACAGGTTTGAAGAGAATTTCTAAACCTGGTTTAAGGGTATATGCTAAGAAAGATGAAGTTCCAAAAGTTCTTGGAGGACTAGGAATAGCAATTCTTTCTACTTCTAGTGGCGTTATAACTGATAAAGAAGCACGCAAATTAGGAGTAGGTGGAGAAGTAATTTGCTACGTATGGTAATTAAGAGATTAATGGCATAGGAGGTGTAAAAATGTCAAGGGTAGGTAGAAAGCCAATCACTATACCAGAAGGCGTTCAAGTAACTGTAGATGAAAAAAATGTAGTTACAGTTAAAGGACCTAAAGGTGAGTTAAAGCAAGATATTAATCCAGATATAACTGTTAATATAAATGATAATGTAATAACTGTTGAGAGACCTTCAGACAATAAAATGCATAGAGCTTTACATGGACTTTCAAGAGCTTTAATAGCAAATATGGTTGAAGGTGTTACTAAAGGATTTGAAAAGAAATTAGAAATAGTTGGTGTTGGATATCGTGCGTCTAAACAAGGTAAGAAGCTTAATTTAACTTTAGGTTTCTCCCATCCAGTAGAAATGGAAGACCCAGAAGGAATAACAACTGAAGTACCTTCACAAACTGAAATAATAGTTAAAGGAATAGATAAGCAATTAGTTGGAAATTATGCGGCTAAGATTAGAGATTTAAGACCACCTGAGCCATATAAAGGCAAAGGTATTAGATATGCTGGTGAGCATATAAGACGTAAAGAAGGTAAAGCTGGTAAGTAATAGAAAGGAGTGAAGAGTAATGATTACTAAGCCAAGTAGTAACTCTAAGAGAAAGAGAAGACATCGTAGAGTTCGTAGAAAAGTGTTTGGAACTCCTGAACGTCCAAGACTAAATGTTTTTAGAAGTAATAATAATATTTATGCACAAGTTATAGATGATGTAAATGGCGTTACTCTTGTTTCTGCTTCAAGCTTAGACAAAGATATAAAAGAAAAAGTTTCTCATACTGGAAACAAGGAGGCTGCTAAATTAGTAGGCAATCTTGTTGGAAAAAGAGCTATTGAAAAAGGTATTAAATCAGTAGTTTTCGATAGAGGCGGATATATTTATCATGGTAGAGTAAAAGAATTAGCTGAAGGAGCTAGAGAAGCAGGTCTAGAATTTTAACAGAGGGAGGGAAATAAATGCGCCGTAAGAGAATAGATGCTAGCAAACTTGATCTTAAAGAAAAAGTTGTTGCTATAAATCGTGTTGTAAAAGTTGTTAAGGGTGGTAGAAACTTTAGATTTAGTGCTTTAGTTGTAGTTGGAGATGAAAACGGACACGTAGGTATAGGTACAGGTAAGGCATTGGAAGTTCCAAATGCCATTAGAAAAGCTATTCAAGATGCTAAGAAAAATTTAATTTATGTACCAAGAGTTGGAACTACAATACCTCATGAAGTTTTAGGTCATTTCGGTGCAGGAAAAGTATTAATAATGCCAGCAAATGAAGGTACAGGAGTTATTGCTGGTGGTCCTGTTCGTGCGGTATTAGAATTAGCTGGAATTAAAGATGTTAGAGCTAAATCTATTGGAAGTAACAATTCAAGAAATATGGTTAACGCTACTATAGATGGATTAAAACAGCTTAGAACAGTTGAAGAAGTTGCTAAATTAAGAGGCAAAACTGTTGAAGAAATCTTAGGTTAGGGGGGGAATACCTTGGCTAACAAATTGAAAATTACTTTGGTTAGAAGTACAATCGGTACTAAGCCGCAACATAGAAAAACTATAGAAGCATTAGGCTTAAGGAAGATAAGACAAACTGTAGAAAAACCTGATAATCCTCAAATAAGAGGTATGATTCACAAAGTAAGTCATCTAGTAGAGGTTGAAGAAATATAGTTTGAAGGAGGTGCAAGTATGAAACTTCATGAATTAAGACCAGCAAAAGGAGCTGTTAAAAATAGAAAAAGATTAGGTAGAGGTACAGCTACTGGACAAGGTAAGACAGCTGGCCGTGGTCAAAAAGGACAAAAGGCACGTTCAGGTGGAGGTGTTAGACCTGGATTTGAAGGTGGCCAAATGCCTCTTTATAGAAGACTTCCAAAGAGAGGTTTTAAAAATCCATTCAAGAAAGAGTGGACTATTGTAAACCTAATGGATTTAAATAGATTTGAAGATGGTACAGAAGTTACTCCAGAGCTTTTAAAAGAAGCTGGTGTGATTAAGAAAATTAAATATGGCCTTAAAGTACTTGGTGATGGAGAGCTTCAAAAGAAGCTTACTATCAAAGCACATAAATTCAGCAAGTCTGCCATAGAAAAGATTGAGGCTGCTGGAGGAAAGGCAGAGGTGATTTAAGGTGGTATCTACCCTTAAAAATGCTTGGAAAATACCTGATTTAAGAAAGAGAATACTTTATACTTTAATGATGCTTGCTATATTTAGATTAGGAGCCAATATACCAGTTCCAGGAATGAACAGAGAAATAATTAAAAGTATGTTTACAGGACAAGGCGGTTTATTTGAATTTTTTAACTTCATTTCCGGTGGAGCATTTAAAAGGTTTACAATATTTGCACTTAGTATTTCGCCTTATATTACTGCATCAATTATAATGCAGCTTTTAACAATTGCTATTCCTAGTCTTGAGGCTCTTGCTAAAGAGGGAGAGGCTGGAAGAAGAAAAATGGCTCAATATACAAGATATGGTACGGTAATATTGGCTATAATCCAAGCTATCGGTATAAGTATTGGTTTATTTAGAAAAGCTTTAATTTCTACAAGCTTTTGGTCTATTTCAGTAGTAGTAATTACACTTGCTGCTGGAACAGCATTTTTAATGTGGCTTGGAGAACAAATAACAGAAAAAGGAATTGGAAATGGTATCTCATTAATTATATTTGCAGGTATTATTTCAAGAATTCCAGTTGCAATTTATCAAACTGCTTTAAAAGTACAAGTAGGTCAAGTTTCAATAGTTTCATTAATTATATTTGCAGTGTTGGCAGTTTTAATTATAGCTAGTGTAGTAGCTATTCAACAGGGTACTAGAAAAATACCTGTTCAATATGCCAAAAGAGTTGTAGGAAGAAAAATGTATGGTGGACATAGTACACATATACCTTTAAAAGTAAATCAAGCTGGAGTAATTCCAGTAATTTTTGCAATATCACTGTTGCAATTTCCTCTTACACTTACTTATTTCTTTCAAGGTGGAGGATTTGCAGCTTTTGTAAGTAAATATTTATCTCCAACTGGTAATCCTGGAGTTTGGATATATAACATATTATATGCAGTACTTATCATCTTCTTTACTTACTTCTATACTGCAGTTACTTTTAATCCAGTAGAAGTAGCAAATAGTATGAAACAAAATGGAGGATTTATACCGGGTATAAGACCGGGTAAACCTACATCAGAATACCTTGAGAGAACATTAACAAGACTGACATTAGCAGGTGGAATATTCTTAGCTATTATAGCTGTGATGCCATCAATAATATTAAACTTTACTAATATACAATTTAGATTTGGTGGAACATCATTATTGATAGCTGTGGGTGTTGCACTTGAAACAATGAAGCAAATAGAAGCTCAAATGGTAATGAGACATTATCAAGGTTTCTTAAGATAGGTGTATGGGGATAAATCCCCATGCCCTTAATAACTAGAGCCGGGAGATGATAAAAAATGAGATTGATATTATTAGGTCCACCTGGAGCTGGGAAAGGAACTCAGGCTTCAAGTATAGTAGAAAAATATAATATACCACATATATCAACAGGTGACATATTTAGAAAAAATATTAAAGAAGGAACTGAACTTGGAAAAAAAGCAAAAGAATACATGGATAAAGGTTTATTAGTTCCTGATGAATTAGTTGTGGCTATTGTTGAAGATAGATTAAAAGAAGATGACTGTAAAAACGGATTTTTACTTGATGGTTTTCCAAGAACTGTAAATCAAGCAAAATCGCTTGATAAGGTACTTGAAAAAATGAATGTATCTCTAAACAAAGTATTAAATATTAAAGTAGACAAGGAGATACTTGTCAATAGAGCAGTTGGAAGAAGAATATGTAAAGAATGTGGCAGAGCATATCACATAGAATTTAATCCACCAAAAGAAAGTGGAAAATGTGATGTGTGCGGTGGGCAGCTTTATCAAAGAAGTGATGATAAAGAAGAAACAGTGGCTAAAAGAATTGAAGTATATTTAAAAGAAACTGCTCCATTGATAGATTATTATAATAACAAGGGGATATTAGTTGATATTAATGGAGAGCAGGATATTAAAAAAGTTTTTGAAGATATAGTATTAGCCCTAGGGAGCGAAAAGTAATGATAATTATTAAGTCTGATAAAGAAATTGAATTGATGAGAGAAGCAGGTAGAATTGTAGCTAAAACACATGAAAAATTAAAAGAATATATAAAACCAGGTATTACGACAAAAGAACTTGATGAGATAGCTGAAAGTGAAATTAGAAAGCTTGGTGGAATACCTGCTTTTAAAGGATACGGTGGCTTCCCTGCGAGTATATGTACGTCAATTAATGAAGAAGTAGTACATGGGATTCCCGGGTTAAAAAAGCTAAAAGATGGTGATATTATTAGTATAGATATAGGTGCCATCTATAATGGTTACTATGGAGACTCGGCAAAAACTCATCCGGTAGGAAATATAAGTGAAGAAGCACAAAGGCTTATAGATGTTACAAGAGAAAGTTTTTATGAAGGATTAAAGTATTGTAAAGAGGGTTACAGATTATCTGATATTTCTCATGCAATACAGACACATGTTGAAAAAAATGGTTTTTCAGTTGTTAGAGATTATGTGGGACATGGAATAGGAACTAATATGCATGAAGACCCTCAAATACTTAATTTTGGACCGCCGGGTAAAGGACCTAGACTTAGAAAAGGTATGGTTTTTGCTATTGAACCTATGGTAAATATGGGCACCTATAAAGTAAAGACGCTTTTAGATAATTGGACTGTTGTAACTTTAGATGGAAAATTATCTGCGCACTATGAACATACAATAGCTATTACAGAGGATGAACCCATAATACTAACAAAGTTATAATTAAATGTAAAGAGGTGTATACTTTGCAAAGTACAAGGGAAGTTACTATAGGTCAAATAGTAAAATCAAAAGCTGGAAGAGATAAAGATAGAATTTTTATAGTAGTAGATATTATAGATGACCTTTACGTACTAATAGCAGATGGAGATCTTAGAAAGATTGAAAAACCTAAGAAAAAGAAAATAAAACATTTGTCCAAATACAATCTAGTAAGTAAGGAAGTTCAAGAGAGATATAATGAGAAAAAGAGAATTACTAACTTAATCCTTAGACGTGAAATTGAAAAATTTGGATTAAGTTATCCTCAGGAATAGGAGGTATGATTCCTAATGGCAAAAAGTGATGCTATAGAGGTTAAAGGTACAGTAGTTGAGGCTCTACCTAATGCCATGTTTAAAGTAAAACTTGAAAATGGACACGAAGTTTTAGCACATATATCTGGAAAACTTAGAATGAATTTTATCAGAATACTACCTGGTGATAAAGTAACTCTAGAATTATCTCCATACGATTTAACTAGAGGTAGAATTATTTGGCGTGGTAAGTGATGAAGGAGGGGTAATGATGAAAGTAAGACCATCAGTAAAACCTATATGTGAAAAATGTAAGATAATAAA
This sequence comes from Caminicella sporogenes DSM 14501, assembly GCF_900142285.1. Classification (NCBI taxonomy): domain Bacteria; kingdom Bacillati; phylum Bacillota; class Clostridia; order Peptostreptococcales; family Caminicellaceae; genus Caminicella; species Caminicella sporogenes. Next base: position 13,367 of record NZ_FRAJ01000025.1, read on the forward strand.
AAGAAAAGGTAAAGTAATGGTTATTTGTGAAAATCCAAAACATAAGCAAAAGCAAGGTTAGGAAAAATTATGTGGTAATTTAGAAAAAATTTTAGTATAATGTTTTTTTGGAAATAACTTGAGCGGCTGCATAAAATAAAGAGTTATTTCTAAGTGCAAATATCATCCTGAGCGGAATTGATTTAATAGATGTAGTAGCTAAATATTCATTTAGGAGGTGTAGAGTAAATGGCCAGAATAGCTGGTGTAGACTTACCAAGAGATAAAAGAGTAGAAATTGGTCTTACTTATATCTATGGTATTGGTAGACCAACTTCGCAAGAAATTTTGAAAAAAGCAGGGATAGACTTTGACACAAGAGTAAAGGATTTAACTGAAGAAGAAGTAAGTAAACTTAGAAATATTATAGACAATGAATATACTGTTGAAGGTGATTTAAGAAGAGAAATTGCTCTAAATATTAAGAGATTAAAAGAAATAGGTTGTTATAGAGGTATTCGTCATAGAAAAGGTCTTCCAGTAAGAGGACAGAGAACTAAGACTAATGCAAGAACAGCAAAAGGTCCGAGAAAAACTGTAGGACGTAAGAAGAAATAGATAAGGAGGTTAAGTAATGGTTGCTAAGAAGGGACGTACTACACGTAGGAAAAGACGTGAGCGTAAAAATATAGAGCGTGGTCAAGCACATATTCAATCAACTTTTAATAATACTATAGTTACTATTACTGATATGGCTGGCAACGCAATAGCTTGGTCAAGTGCAGGTAACTGCGGTTTTAAAGGTTCTAGAAAATCAACTCCTTTTGCTGCACAAATGGCAGCAGAACAAGCTGCGAAAGCTGCTATGGAACATGGGTTAAAAACTGTTGAAGTATATGTAAAAGGACCAGGTGCAGGTAGAGAAGCTGCTATAAGATCTCTTCAAGCTGCTGGATTAGAAATAAGTCTAATTAAAGATGTTACTCCAATACCACACAACGGTTGTAGACCACCAAAGCGTAGAAGAGTATAATAGTAGAAAGGTAGGAGGTGTAAAGAGAAAATGGCAAGATATACAGGACCATCTTGTAGACAATGTCGTAGAGAAGGAATTAAACTATATCTTAAAGGAGAAAGATGTTATACAGATAAATGTGCTATAACTAGAAGAGGAAGTGCTCCAGGACAACATGGTGCTAGAAGAGCAAAACTTTCTAACTATGGAGTTCAGTTGAGAGAAAAGCAAAAAGTTAAGAGATATTATGGAGTTTTAGAAACTCAATTTAGAAAATATTATGAATTAGCTGAAAAGCAAGCAGGAATTACTGGTGAAAATTTATTATCTATTCTTGAAAGAAGATTAGATAATGTAGTTTATAGACTTGGATTTGCTTCATCAAGAAAAGAAGCTAGACAATTAGTAAGACATGGACATTTTACTTTGAACGGACATAAAGCTAATATTCCTTCTATGTTAGTTAATGTTGGAGATGTAATACAAGTGAAGGAAAAGAGTGTTTCTTCACCAAAGTTTAAAGAATTAAAAGAAAAGGCAGTTAATACTCCTAAGTGGTTGGAAGTTGATATGGAGAATTTAAAAGGAAAAGTTGTTGCTGTGCCAACAAGAGAAGATATAGATCTTCCAATAGAAGAACACTTAATAGTAGAGTTATACTCTAGATAATATATTTAATTAGATTAATATATTAGAATCAGTTACCCTCGTAAAATATGAAGTTAACGGTTAACAGTTGACAGTTGCAGACCTTTTAATATATGTAGTCTGTGTCGATAATTGTGATGTAGCCTTTAAACTGTTAACTGTAAACTGATCAGATGATTAAGAGGGGTGGTAAAATCGTGATAGAAATAGAAAAGCCAAAAATAGAATGTGTAGAAATGGCAGATGACTACACGTATGGTAAATTTGTTGTAGAGCCTTTAGAAAGAGGATATGGGATAACATTAGGAAATAGTTTAAGAAGAATTCTTCTATCATCACTGCCAGGAGTTGCAGTTAAGTGGATTAAAATAGATGGAGTTCTTCATGAGTTTTCAACGATACCAGGAGTTAAAGAAGATGTAGTTGAAATAATTCTTAATCTAAAGGGGTTATCTGCTAAAATTCACTCAGATGAAGATACAAAAATAGTTAGAATAGAAGCTCAGGGACCAGGTAAAGTTACAGCAGGTGATATGATAGCAGATGCTGATGTGGAAATATTGAGCACAGACCTTCATATTGCAACTTTAGAAGAAGGTGCTAAGCTCAGCATGGAAATGGGAATTTCTAAAGGTAGGGGTTACGTTTCTGCAGAAAATAATAAAGATGAAACAATGCCAATAGGAGTTATACCAGTGGATTCTATATATACTCCAGTTAGAAAAGTGAATTATACTGTTGAAAATACAAGAGTTGGACAGGTAACTGATTATGATAAACTTACTTTAGAAATTTGGACTGATGGAAGTATTAAGCCGGATGAAGCAGTTTCCCTAGGTGCTAAAATTATGAACGAACATTTAAATCTGTTTATAACTTTAACTGATCATATAGAAGAAGTTGAAATTATGGTAGAAAAAGAAGAAGACAAGAAAGAAAAAGTTCTTGAAATGACTATAGAAGAACTTGACCTTTCTGTTCGTTCATACAATTGTCTAAAGCGTGCGGGCATTAATACTGTAGAAGAATTAACGCAAAGAACTGAAGAAGATATGATGAAAGTTAGAAATCTAGGTAAGAAGTCGTTAGAAGAAGTTAAAAATAAATTAGCTGAGTTAAATCTTAGCTTAAAACCTAGTGATGAGTAGTTGTCGATAGTGTAAAGGAGGGAAAGACATGGCTTCACATCGTAAATTAGGTCGTCCTACTGCACATAGAAATCTTATGCTAAGAAATCTTGTAACTAGTTTATTAAAAAATGGACGAATAGAAACTACTGAGACTAGAGCTAAAGAAACTCGTAAGATGGCTGAAAAAATGATAACTCTTGCAAAAAGAGGAGACCTTCATGCAAGACGTCAAGTACTTGCTTATGTTCTAGATGAAACAGTAGTAAAGACATTATTTGATGAAATAGCTCCAAAGTATAAAGATAGAAATGGTGGATATACTAGAATTTATAAATTAGGGCCACGTAGAGGAGACGCAGCTCCAATGGCTATAATAGAATTAGTTTAATACGTGATATTAAAGGGATTAAGTTTAAGGCTTAATCCCTTTAAATTTTTGTGCAGAATTTTACGTATTTTATAAAAAAGTATTTAAGTAAAGTAAAATAAAATCAGATAAGTTAGTAGTTCAGAATTAAAAATTATAAATACCTAAAAGTTTGCTATTAAAATATGAAAAATATAATTTATAGTTTGTAGCTTGAAACTGAAAAATTGTACTTTAAACTTGACATTGTATTAAGAGTATCAAAAGGTTATAATATACTAGTGAGAATATTGAATTAGTGGGGTATCTTTATGACAAATATGGTAGAAACAAAAAAATTAGTATTTGAATATATAAAAGATGAAAATAAGAAGGTATGTGCAGTTAATAATCTTTCAATAGAAATAAAAAAAGGTGAATTTGTTGTTATAATTGGACATAATGGTTCTGGCAAGTCAACACTTGCAAAACTTATGAATGCGATTTTGCTTCCAAGTGGGGGAAAAGTTTATATAAATAACATGGATACTTTAGATGAAGATAAGCTTTGGGATATTAGGCGAACTGCTGGAATGGTATTTCAAAATCCTGATAATCAAATAGTGGCAACTACAGTTGAAGAAGATGTAGCATTTGGTCCAGAAAATCTAGGCATAGAACCTTTAGAAATAAGGAAGAGAGTAGATAATGCAATGAAATCTGTAGGTATAGAAAGTTACAAAAGAAAACCTCCTCATCTTTTGTCTGGCGGTCAAAAACAGAGAGTTGCAATAGCTGGAGTGCTTGCTATGAAACCTGAATGTATAATTTTTGATGAACCGACTGCTATGCTTGACCCATTAGGAAGAAAAGAAGTAATGGATACAATAATGAAATTAAATAAAGAAGGGATAACAATTATTCATATAACACATTTTATGGATGAAGCTGTAAATGCAGATAGAGTAATAGTTATGGATAAAGGGCAGATTGTATTAGAAGGAACTCCAAGAGAGATATTTTCACAAGTTGAAAAATTAAAAAAATTAGGGCTTGATGTTCCACAAGTAACACTGTTAGCCCATAGTCTTAAAAAAGAGGGAATAAATATTTCTCAAGATATATTAACAGTAGATGAGATGGTGAGTAAATTATGTCAATTATTGTAGAAAATCTTACACATATTTATAATCCTAAAAGTCCATTTGAAACTATTGCACTGTCAAATGTAAATTTTACAATTGAAAGAGGAGAATTTGTAGGTTTAATAGGACATACAGGTTCAGGTAAATCAACATTAATTCAGCACTTAAATGGTCTTTTGAAGCCTACATCGGGAAAAATACTTATTAATGGTCTTGATATAACGAGTAAAGATGTAAAATTAAATGAAATAAGAAAAAAAGTCGGCTTAGTATTTCAATATCCAGAATATCAGTTGTTTGAAGAAACAGTTTTTAAAGACATTGCATTTGGACCGATTAATTTAGGTTTATCGGAAAAAGAAATAAATAACAGAGTTAGAGAAGCAATTACTTTAGTTGGATTAGATTATGAGAATATAAAAGATAGGTCTCCTTTTGAATTAAGTGGAGGACAGAGAAGAAGAGTAGCAATTGCAGGAGTTATTGCAATGAAACCAGAGGTATTAATATTGGATGAACCTACAGCTGGACTTGACCCTAGAGGAAGAGAAGAGATTTTAAAACAGATAAAAGAACTTCATGATAAATATGATATAACTGTTATATTAGTTTCACACAGTATGGAAGACATAGCAAGATTGGCAGATAAAATAATTGTGATGGATAAAGGGAAAATAGCATTAATAGGAAGTCCAAGAGAAATATTTAGACAAGCAGCTGAATTAGAAAAAATAGGATTAGGTATACCACAGATAACATATTTAGTGAGGAAACTAAGAGAAATAGGAATTGATATTAGAGATGATATTTTTACTATCGAAGAAGCAAAGTATGAAATAATAAAACTGATAAGGGGTAAGAAAAATGCTTAGAGATATAACAATAGGACAATATTACCCTGCAAGTTCAATACTTCATAGGTTAGACCCAAGATTTAAAATTTTAGCTACATTTTCATATATAATTTCGTTATTCATAATAGATGATATAAGAGCTTATACTTTAATAGTGGCTTTTTTGGCTTTATCTATTAAATTGTCGAAAGTTCCATTAAAGTATATATTGAGAGGATTAAAACCAATATTTATGATTATATTAATTACATTTGGAATTAATATTTTTATGACAAAAGGAGAAGTATTATGTGTTTTAGGACCGCTTCAAATTACAAAAGAAGGAGTATATATGGCAATTTTTATGGCTTTAAGACTTATATTTCTTATAATAGGTACTTCACTACTTACATTGACAACTTCTCCAATACAGCTTACTGATGGCATTGAAATATTGCTAAATCCTTTTAAAAGATTTGGTGTTCCTGCTCATGAATTGGCAATGATGATGACAATAGCTTTAAGATTTATTCCTACACTACTTGAAGAGACAGATAAAATTATGAAAGCACAAATGGCAAGAGGTGCAGATTTTGAAAGTGGAAATATAACTAAAAGGGCAAAAAGTCTTATACCGCTTTTAGTACCGCTTTTTATAAGTGCATTTAGAAGAGCTGATGAGTTGGCAATGGCTATGGAGGCTAGATGTTATAGAGGTGGAGAAAATAGGACTAGAATGAAGCAACTAAAGTTTCACGAAAGAGATTTGATTGCTTCAATATTGATGGTATTATTTGTAGGGCTAAGTATTTTTATTAGAATTAAATTTTAAATTTTTATGGAAATGCAACCATTTTAGAGGGTGTTTTTATGAAAAATGTAAAACTTACTATTAGTTATGATGGAACAAATTTTAGCGGTTGGCAAATTCAACCAAACACAAGGACTGTTCAAGGAGAAATAGAAAAAGCACTTCAAAAGATTATGAAAAAAGAGATAAGAATAAATGGTTCTGGTAGAACTGATGCTGGAGTACATGCACTTGGACAGGTAGCAAATTTTAAGGCTGATTTTACTATACCTGTTAATAAAATAGCTGTTGCTTTAAATAGTATATTACCAGAAGATATAGTCATAAAAGGTGCTGAAGAAGTAGATGAAGATTTTCATGCTAGATATTCAGTTAAGAAGAAAAAATATATCTATAAAATATATAACGATAAAATAAAAAATCCTATATATAGGAATTATTCCTATTTTTTTAATAGAGCCATAGATATAAATAAGCTTATTGAGAGCAGTAAATATTTTATAGGAAAGCATGATTTTAAAGGGTTTATGTCAAGTGGAAGTTATGTTAAAGATACTGTAAGAGTTATTTACAGTATCGATATAAAAAAAGAAGATAAGTTTATAAATTTAGAGTATACTGGAAATGGATTTTTATATAATATGGTAAGGATAATAACAGGAACTTTATTAGATGTAAATATTGGAAAAATTAATATAAACAGATTAGATGAAATTATCAAGTCTAAAGATAGGAAAAATGCAGGACATACAGTTCCACCGCAAGGATTATACTTAGCTGAAGTTTATTATTAGAAAAATACAATTATTCCTTGACACACACGGAAGCATGTATTAAAATATAAGATGGTTTAAAAATGTCTGTAAAAATCCACTAGCCCCGGATTTTTAAGATATAAAAATGTATTTTAGATAATATAGTGACATAATCGGATAATGAATGTAAGATTGGAGGGACACGGATGAAATCATATGTAGCAAAACCACATGAAGTTGAAAGAAAATGGTATGTTATTGATGCTGAAGGTAAAACATTAGGTAGACTTGCTACTCAAGTTGCTACTATTTTAAGAGGAAAGCATAAGCCTATTTATACACCACATGTAGATACGGGTGACTTTGTAATTATAGTTAATGCTGAGAAAGTTAAATTAACTGGTAAAAAATTAGATCAGAAAATGTTTAGATGGCATACTGGGTATCCAGGAGGACTTAAAGAAAGAACTTACAGAGATATGTTGAATAACAGACCTGAAAAAGTTATTTTCCATGCTGTAAAAGGTATGCTTCCAAAGAATAGATTAGGAAGAAAGATGATTAAAAAGTTAAAGGTATATAGAGGACCAGAACATAATCATCAAGCACAAAAACCAGAAGTACTTGATATATAGTGGTATGAGAAATGTCGAAGGAGGGAAGTTAAATGGCTAAAGTTCAATACTACGGAACTGGTAGAAGAAAAAAATCAGTAGCTAGAGTAAGATTGTTACCAGGAAGCGGTAAAATAACTATCAATGGTAGAGATATAGATGACTATTTTGATTATGAAACTTTAAAAAGAGATGTAAAAATGCCTCTTGTATTAACTGAAACAGAAGGAAAATATGATGTTATAGCTAAAGTACAAGGTGGAGGATTTACTGGTCAAGCTGGAGCATTAAGACATGGTATTTCAAGAGCTTTATTAAAAGTAGATGAGCAATTAAGACCTATACTAAAGAAAGCAGGATTCTTGACTAGAGACCCAAGAATGAAGGAAAGAAAGAAATACGGCTTAAAAGCTGCAAGAAGAGCTCCACAGTTCTCAAAAAGATAATTATATTTTGCAAAAGAGCACTGTACATTATGTACGGTGCTTTTCTGTTTATTTTTGTGATTTATTTAAAAGACAAATGTATTTATAAAAATTGTATTAAGGACTAGTTTCCCTTCATATCTATCTATATATAGAATAATGGAGGGAAAGTAATGAGAGTATTAATTATTAAAAAGAGAACAATAATATCTTTTTTAACTATTGTTTTATTATTATTTTTTGGGATTTATTGTTATAGATATTTAAAAAAAGTAGTTGTAGCTACTTCACTACCAACATTGAGAAAAGTAATTATTATAGATCCGGGACATGGTGGAATAGATGGAGGAGCAGTTGGAAAGAATACAGGAGTATATGAAAGTCATATAAATTTAGAAATATCTTTAAAACTTAGAAAGTTATTAGAAGAAAGTGGAAGTTTAGTATTAATGACGAGAGATAAAGATGTTGGATTATATAGTGATAGTGGAACAATAAGAAAGAAAAAAAATGAAGATTTAAAAAAGAGAAAAAAGCTTTTTGATGAAAGTAATGCTGATGCGATAATTAGTATTCATTTAAATAGTTTTAGTGAATCTAAATATTATGGAGCACAAACATTTTATCCAAAGAACAGCGAAAAAAGTAAACTTTTAGCTGAATTAATTCAAGATGAATTAATAAGGGTATTAGATAATGGAAATACTAGAAAAGCAAAACTAAAAAATGATGTATATATACTTCAAAATGTTAAAGTTCCAACAGTTCTTGTAGAGTGTGGATTTTTATCAAATCCAGATGAGGAAAAATTATTGCAAAATAAGTGGTATCAGGAAAAAATAGCTTGGAGTATTTATATAGGTATATTAAGATATTTTAATAAGATTGAATGAAAAAATTTTAGATATAAAATACAGGAGGTATAGAGTTATGGGTAAAATAGTTGGAGCATATCTTATGCCTCATCCTCCAATAATATTAAGGGAAATTGGAAAGGGAGAAGAAAAGAAAATTCAAAGTACAATTACAGCCATGAAGCAGGTAGCAAAGGATATAAAAGATAAAAAACCAAAGACAATCATAATAATTACACCACATGGTCCAGTGTTTAGCGATGGGATAGCTATATCAATAAAAAGTGAACTTAAAGGAGATATGGGAGAATTTGGTGCTTCACATGTAAAATTAAGTAAAGATAATAATCAAGAACTTGCAAGTAAAATCATTGTCTATGCTGGAAAGAAAAAAATAGTTTGTGCTGGCATAAATGATGAAATAGCAAGGGAATATAAAGTATCTACAAAGCTTGATCATGGAACTATTGTTCCACTATATTTTGTTGATAAAGAATATGTGCATTATAAACTCGTTCATATTACATACGGATTACTTTCATATGAAGATTTATATAGCTTTGGTAAGGCAATTCAAGAAGCAGTAGAAGATAGTGATGAAAATGTTGTAGTAATTGCTAGTGGTGATTTATCCCATAGACTAAAAGCAGATGGACCATATGGATATAGTCCTGAGGGTGAGAAGTTTGATAAATGTATTATTGAATTTTTAGTTAAAGAAAAAATAGAAGAAATAATAGGATTAGATGAAAATTTTTGTGATAAAGCAGGACAGTGCGGACTTCGTTCAATAGATATAATGCTTGGAGCGATAGATGGATATGAAATTAAGGTAGACTTATTATCATATGAAGGACCTTTTGGAGTGGGATATGGAGTAGTAAAGATTGATGTCGGAAAAAAAGATAGAGATAAACAATTGTTGGACAAACTTTATAAAAATAAAACTTTAAAAATAAGAAAAATAAGAGAAAGAGAAGATGAATATATTAAACTTGCAAGAAAAAGTTTAGAATATTATGTAAAAAATAAAAAGAAAATAGATTTTCCAACTAACTTATCATCAGAACTTATAAACAATAAGGCCGGAGTGTTTGTTTCAATAAAAAAAGATGGTAGATTAAGAGGATGTATAGGTACAATTGAGCCTACTACTGAAAATATTGCACAAGAAATAATTGAAAATGCAATAAAGGCAGGAACTGAAGATCCAAGATTTTATCCAGTAGAAGAAGATGAATTAGATGATTTAGTATATTCTGTGGATATATTAAAAAAACCTGAATTAGTTAGTTCTTTAGATGAGCTTGATGAAAAAAAATATGGTGTGATTGTAAGTAGTGGAAGAAGAAAGGGATTATTACTTCCAAATATAGAAGGTGTTAATTCAGTAGAAGAACAAATCAGGATTGCTTTAAGAAAAGCAGGTATAAGTCCAAATGAAGGTTATAGTATTCAGAGGTTTGAAGTTATAAGACATAAATAATTTTTATCACTACTTATCCACAGAGTTATCCACTTTATCAACTGTTTTTTGATATGGATATGTGGATAAGTTCTTGTAAATTACTTTTTCTCAAATAAAAAAGCTCACATCTTATAAACATTAATAGCACACAAATAAATAAAAATTGTGGATAAAAAAAAGAAATATCACTTCATTTAACTAGATATTATCCAGCATACAAAATGGATTTATCAGCTAAATTAGTAGATATTATAGAAAATTTAAGGTTTATTTTGTTCGTTTTTTATAATGCATTTGTGCCCTTTCCTTGTTGGCAAAATATCCTTTAATACTATTAAGTTCTTTAAGTAGAGCTTTTTCACACTTTGGGCAGTATTCGTGATATTTAGATAAAATTAAAGCACCACATCTTTTACAAGTAACATTTACAGATTCATTTTCTATTTCAATTAATCTTCCCTCATTTACAAATCCCTTTATTATTTTTAAGTCTATACCTGTATATTCTGAAACTTCAAATGCAGTAGCATTTGGAAACTCTTCCAAATAATCCCTGATTTTATCGAATAATTTTTCATAAACTTCATAACAAATATCACAATAATCTCTAATTGAATTATCAGGAATTAGTTTCCCGCATTTTAAACATTGTTTCATAATATACCACTTCCTTTAAATTTAATTATATCATTAAAGTTTTATTCTTTTATATAGGTTATAATACCTAATTTTAATTTTTATATGAAAATTTTATATAATCTTATTAATATAGTTTAATATCTAACATAAGGTAGTATTATCAAGGCATATAATAAAAACAAATGGAGGTGGATTAAATTTGAAAAATTCTATTTTATGGATAATTGTATGTATAATATGTTTGTGTATATTAATGTGTATAGGGAAATTCTTTTTTAATGAGTTAGGATTGATTTCCAAATGTATAGTGAAATCAAAGTTTGTTAAACAGGTATTTTTGTTGTTTATATAGTTGAAGTTTTTTAGAGATTGATTTATAAAAAAGAATTGTAACAAAAATGTAATATTTTACATATAGACATATTAAAAAAAATGTGCTATCATAATTACTGTCGCTGAAAAGCAAATATTCCAGAGTAGCTCAATGGTGGAGCACCCGGCTGTTAACCGGTAGGTTGTGGGTTCGAGTCCCACCTCTGGAGCCAATGAGGCCCCTTGGTCAAGTGGTTAAGACACCGCCCTTTCACGGCGGTAACAGGGGTTCGAATCCCCTAGGGGTCACCAAACGGGCGCATAGCTCAGCTGGGAGAGCACCTGCCTTACAAGCAGGGGGTCATAGGTTCAAGTCCTATTGCGCCCACCAGATTCGATTAATAATTGAGAATTGATAATTGATAATTGAAAGTTGAGAATTATTGAGAAGAATTTAATATAATTTTTAATTCTTAATTCGTAATTTTTAATTTATATTTGGCCCGGTAGTTCAGTTGGTTAGAACGCTAGCCTGTCACGCTAGAGGCCGAGGGTTCGAGTCCCTTCCGGGTCGCCAATCTAATAATTAATAGT
>NZ_FRAJ01000026.1 GCF_900142285.1 Caminicella sporogenes DSM 14501
AGAAGTTAAGCCCTTCAGCGCCGATGGTACTTGGTGGGAGACCGCCTGGGAGAGTAGGTCGTTGCCGGTTATAAAAATCCTCTGAGGAATTTAAAAATTCTTCAGAGGATTTTGTTTTTTTTGCTAAAAAATTCAAACAGGGGAATTAAAAATTAAGAATTAAAAGACTTTAGAGTAATAAATTTGAGTTGAGAATTAAGTTAGTTGTTAGTGTTAGTAGCAAGAGATTTTTTTTATCACTAACTACTTGCCACTTACTATTAACTATTATTCCTAAAAAATTTTAAAGTGTTTTAAAAGACTTAAAAAACTAACTTTAAAAATGCTGATAGCTGAGAGCTAAGAACTGAGAACTAATATATTTATAATTTTTAATAAGATTTTGATAAATTTACATATAAGAAATTAAATTCTTTTATGTAAATTTTTAATATTTAAGTATTGTATAATTGTTTACAAATTTTATTTGTGAAATTGAAGTTTTAATAGATATTTGGCATTGATATATAAAGAGTTTTAATAAGGAGGCAAAGTATATGAGAAGTGATTTTATAAAAAAAGGATCAAAAGGAGCTCCAGCAAGGGCATTGTTTTATGGAATGGGTTATACAAGAGAAGAAATAGATAGGCCACTTATAGGTGTAGTAAATGCTCACAATGAAATTATTGCAGGTCATATTCACTTGGATAGAGTAGCAGATGCAGTAAAAATTGGAGTAGCTATGGCTGGTGGAACGCCTATAGAGTTTCCTGTGATAGGGATATGTGATGGCATAGCTATGGGACATGAAGGTATGAAATATCCTCTTGCAAGTAGAGAATTAATTGCAGACTCTATTGAAGCTATGGCAATAGCACATGGATTTGATGGATTAGTTTTAATACCTAATTGTGATAAAATAATTCCGGGAATGCTTATGGCTGCAGCTAGATTGAATATTCCATCAATTGTAGTAAGTGGCGGACCAATGAGAGCAGGAAAATATAAAGGACAAGATATTGATTTTAGTACTTGCATTGAAAAGGTGGGAACTTATCAAAAAGGGGAATTTACAGAGGAAGAATTGGAAGAAGTTGCTAAAAGAGCTTGTCCCGGATGTGGGGCGTGTTCGGGCTTATTTACTGCCAATAGTATGAATTGCCTTACGGAAGCTTTGGGAATGGGACTGCCTTATAATGGGACAGCTATGGCTGATTCTGGGGAAAGGATAAGATTGGCAAAATATGCAGGAATGAAGATTATGGAGTGTATAGAGAAAGATATTAAACCTCTTGATATTTTGACATTAGATGCATTTAAAAATGCAATTACGGTAGATATGGCAATGGCTGGTTCTACAAATACTGTACTCCACTTAACTGCTATAGCAAATGAAGCAGGAATTAAATTAGAATTAGATTTATTTGATGAAATAAGCAGAAAAACTCCATATTTAACAAAGTTAAGTCCTAGTGGTTTACATCATATGGAAGATTTAGATTTAGCAGGTGGTATACCAGCTGTTATGAATGAACTTTTTAAAAAAGGATTGATTAATGAAAATTTAATTACAGTTACGGGATATACAGTTGGAGAAAATATTAAAGATAAAAATGTAAAAAATTATAAAGTAATACGTTCTGTAGATAATCCATACAGAAATAAAGGTGGATTAGCTATATTGAGGGGTAATTTAGCTCCAGATGGAGCAGTAGTAAAAGAATCGGCAGTAGCAAGAGAAATGTTAAGACATGAAGGACCTGCAAAAGTTTTTAATTCAGAAGAAGAAGCAGTTAAAGCTATATTTAATGGAGAGATAAAAAAGGGAGATGTAGTTGTAATAAGATATGAAGGACCTAAGGGTGGACCGGGTATGAGAGAAATGTTATCTCCAACATCTGCCATAGCGGGAATGGGATTAGACAAAGATGTTGCACTTCTTACAGATGGTAGATTTTCAGGTGCTACAAGGGGAGCAGCTATAGGACATATTTCTCCTGAAGCTATGGAAGGTGGTTTAATAGCTCTTTTAGAAGATGGAGATATAATACAAATAGATATTTCAAACAAAAAATTAGATGTGAAACTAAGTGAAGAAGAAATTAAAAGACGTAGGGAAAAATTCGTAAAGCCTAAGCCTAAAGTGACTAAGGGCTATTTAGCCAGATATGCTAAATTAGTTACTTCTGCTAATACAGGTGCAGTATTAAAATAATTTTGAATATAATCTGCCTCTACTATAAGTTTTTAAATTATATATCTATTAAAATGTTATAATAGATAAAAAGTTTAATTAGTAGAGGCGAGGTTATAAAATGGTAGATAAATATGTACTTGCAAAGGAGGATAAAGATATACAATATTTTGATTGGGGAGAAGTCTTGTGGATTCATGAACCTAAAATAGAGACTCATAGATTAAGTGCAGGTTTAGTAAAAATTTTTCCTAAAAAAAGACATGATAAACATTTTCATTTTGGAGAAGAACAGATACTATATGTAATTCAAGGCTGTGGTATACACAAAGTCAATGGAAAAGAAGAAAAAATTGAAAAAGACATGATACTTCACTGTCCACCTTATTCAGAACATGAAGTGATAAATACGGAAGATAGTGATTTGGTATTTTTAATAATTTATACGCCTTCAAAGTTTATGGAAATAAGTCAAAATATATCAATTTTAAATAGAGATGATATATTAAAAAGTATTGACATAGAGCGGTTGAAAGAAATGCAGGAAGAAATATCGAGTCTTTTAAAACTTTCAGTCGTAATTACTGATGATAAAAAGAATAACATAACAGATATTACTAATTTAAATTCTTTTTGTAAATACTGTAATAATAGAAATTGCATAAAGAAAAATTTTTATTTAAATAGTTATTCAAATGAATTAAATGAAATTTATATGTGTGAATTTAATGTTTTAAGTATTTTAGTTCCTATACTGTTAAACGAGAATATAATCGGATATTTGATATGCGGACATTTATTAATAAATAAATCTGAAAATATAAAAGAAAAAATATATTTAATGGCTAAAAATAAGGGAATAGATTATGAAAAGTTAATTATGGCGTATGATTCTATACCAATTGTTCCTAAAAGCAGGTTGTATACTTTAGGCGAATTATTAACTATATTTTCTAAATTTATTTCAAATGTAATTGAAAAAGATATTATAGAACAAAAATTGATTGAAAAAAATAATGAGATATTAGAAAAGACACAGCAAAAAATGAATTTGGAAAAAGCTTTAAATGAAGCTCATATTAAATTGCTTAAAACTAAGGTTACTTCAACCTTTAAAAAATTAAATTTTAATGAACGATTTGATTGTGAATATAAAAATAATATAAAATATCCATTAGAAATTGAAATTCAACTTGAAAAAGCAATTAAGTCTTTAAATAAAGATGAGAGTATTAAAGTTTTTAAAGATTTTATAAAACATTATGAATATGAGAATGTTTCTATAAAAAGTATGAAAGATTTTATTGATGAAATGTTTACTGTAATAATTAGGACTGTTTACAGAGAAGTTGGAGATTTGGAGATTTTATCTAAAATAAGGCAAAAGTATAAAGAAATAGTTTATAAATCTTGTGATTATTCTCAACTGTTGGATTGCGGTATAGATTTTATTGAAGAGAGTATAGGATTATTAAAGAGTATAGTTTTAGATAATTCTACTAATTTAGTTGCAAATGTAAATGAATATATAAAAAATAACTATATGAATGATTTGACGTTAAATTTTATTGCTGATGTTTTTTATATTAGTCCTAACTATTTGAGTACAATTTTTAATGAAAAAAATAATATGTCTTTAACAGATTATATTAACAAAGTTCGTGTAGAAAAGGCAAAAGAATATTTATTAGATACAGATATGAAAATTTCTGTTATTAGCAAAAAAGTGGGATATAATAATATCAGTTATTTCAGTCATATATTTAAAAAAATTACAAAATATACTCCTAGAGAATATAGATTGAAAAACAAATTATAAAAGCATAAGGCGTCATATAAAGACGCCTGTGATTTTTATATGTCTTTTAATAAATTAGCCATTTCTATAGCAGTTAATGCAGCTTCATATCCTTTATTGCCAGCTTTAGTTCCAGCTCTTTCTATAGCTTGTTCTATAGTGTCTGTGGTTAAAACTCCAAATATTACAGGTACTTCTGTATCGAGAGATACATTGGCAATTCCCTTAGAAACTTCATTAGAAACATAATCAAAATGAGGAGTAAAGCCTCTTATTACAGCACCAAGACAAATGATGGCATCATATTTTTTAGATTTCGCCATTTTTTTAGCAACTAATGGAATTTCAAAAGCCCCTGGTACCCAAGCTATTTCAATATTATCTTCTAACACACCATGTCTTTTTAATCCATCTAAAGCTCCATCAAGGAGTTTACTTCCAATAAATTCATTAAATCTTCCAATAACTATTCCAAATTTTTGGTTTTTAGAAACTAACATTCCTTCGTAAACTTTCATTTATTTTTCCTCCTTTAAAAGTTTAATATATGTCCCATTTTTTCTTTTTTAGTCATTAAGTAGTGTTCATTTATTTTATTTCTGCCTACTTCTATTGGTATTCTTTCAACTATTTTTAATCCATATCCTGACAAACCAGAAATTTTTTTTGGATTATTTGTTATTAGTTTAATATTTTTAACACCTAAATCAATGAGAATTTGAGCTCCTATTCCATAATCTCTAAGGTCATCAGGAAAACCAAGAGCTAAATTTGCTTCTACAGTATCTAAACCTTGGTCTTGAAGATGATATGCTTTAAGTTTATTTATAAGACCAATTCCTCTACCTTCCTGGCGCATGTAGAGGAGGACTCCTTTTCCCTCTTCTTCAATCATTTTTAAAGCAGCAGTAAGTTGCTTTCCACAATCGCATTTCATAGAACCAAATGCATCACCAGTGAGACATTCGGAATGAACTCTTACAAGTACAGGTTCATTTCCAGATATGTCTCCTTTTACTAAAGCTACATGATGATTTGAAGTGAGCAATTCTTCATAACCATAGATAATGAAATTTCCATATTTAGTTGGCATATTTGCTTGTGCAACTCTTTTTATCAATATTTCATTTTTTCTTCTGTATGATATTAAGTCAGCTATAGTTATTATTTTTAAATTGTGTTTTTTTGCAAAATCCATTAGTTCTGGAAGTCTAGCCATAGAACCGTCATCATTCATAATTTCACATATTACTCCAGCAGGATAAAGACCTGCTATTTTAGTTAAATCAACTGCAGCTTCAGTATGTCCAGCTCTTTTTAAAACTCCACCTTTTTTTGCAGCTAAAGGAAATATATGTCCCGGTCTTTTAAAATCTGATGGACTACACTTTTTATCTAAAACTTTTTTTATTGTATAAGCACGTTCAAATGCAGATATTCCAGTAGTAGTTTCTTTAGCATCAATTGAAACTGTAAATGCAGTATGATGTGTATCCGTATTTTCACTTACCATTTGAGGAATATTTAATTCTTCAAGTCTTTCAGGAATTATTGGCATACATATAAGACCTCTTGCATATTTAGCCATGAAATTTATTGCTTCAGGAGTAACTTTTTCTGCTGCTATAACTAAGTCACCTTCATTTTCTCTATCTTCATCATCAACAACAATAATCATTTTACCTTTTTTTATGTCTTCAATAGCCTCTTGTATAGTATTAAATTTCATAAAAATAAGCACCTCCGCTCAATTATAAGAATCCATGTTTTGATAAAAATTCCATATTAATACTATTTGATTTGTTATCTGCAACATTATTATGATTTAAAAGTTTTTCAATATATTTTCCAACTATATCACATTCTAGATTAACTTCGTCTCCAATTGATTTATGAAGGAGAGTTGTAACTACCTTAGTATGTGGAATTATTGAGACTTTAAATATGCTGTTATCTATATAAGCTACAGTTAAACTGATACCATCTACAGTAATAGAACCTTTGTATATGATGTATTTAAGTATTTCCGGAGTAGTTTTTATAGTGACCCATACGGCATTATCTTCTTTATCAAAAGATAGTATAGTACCTGTGCCATCTATGTGTCCGCTAACTATGTGGCCGCCCAATCTATCTCCTAATTTGAGAGATCTTTCGAGATTGACTTTGTTTCCGGGAACTAACTTTTTTAAATTACTTTTTCTCATTGTTTCAGCCATAACATCTACAGAAAAGCTATTATCATTAAAATCAGTAACGGTTAAACAGACTCCATTAGTACATATACTGTCTCCTATTTTTATATCTTCAAGTATTTTTTTTGCTTTTATTACTATTTTTGCTGATTTACTTCCTTTTATCACTGACTGAACAACTCCTATTTCTTCTACAAGACCTGTAAACAAAGGAAAACCTCCCTTTTAACATTTACAATTTAGAATGTAAAGCTAGTGTTGACATATCCTTCAATCATAATGTCATCTTCAAAAGTTTTAATTGAAATGTTCTTGATAGAAAAACTGTCCTTTACTAGAGAAGCACCATCTCCTTCTACAGCTGTTTTAGCTAAATAGCCTCCAATTATTTTGGGTGCTATAAAAAAATTAATTTTGTCAACTATTCCTGTTTTTAAAGCTGAATAGTTAAGTGTACCTCCACCTTCTAAAAGAACACTGTCTATACCCATTTGACCTAAATTTTCCATAAGTTTTTTTAAGTCTACACGATTATCTTTGGTTGGTATTATCAATACATCTACACCTTTTTCTTTCAGCTTATCTATTTTTTCCTCAGGGGCTAAATTTGTTGTGGCTATTATAGTTTTTGCCTTTGATATAGTTTTTACGACTTTTGAATCTAATGGGATTTTACAATTAGTATCTACAATTATTCTTATAGGATTTTTTGCTTTGAAGTTAGGGATTCTGGCTGTGAGAAGTGGGTCATCGATTAAAATAGTGTTTATACCGACCATAATTGCTGAATATTTATGACGCAATTTATGTACGTATTGTCTTGAAAATTTGTTTGTAATCCATTTTGAGTCTGAAAATTTAGTTGCTATTTTTCCATCTAAGCTCATAGCAGATTTCATGAGGCAGAAAGGAATTTTTTTTGTAATATATTTAATAAAAATTTCATTTAATTTTTTTGCTTTGTCTTCTAAAATACCGGTTATTACTTCAATACCGTTATCTTTTAGTTTTTTAACTCCTCTTCCAGATACTAAAGGATTTGGGTCGAGCATTGATATGACAACTTTTTTTATACCGCTTTTTATTATTGCATCTGTGCAGGGAGGAGTTTTACCAAAATGAGAACAAGGTTCTAAAGTTACATACATAGTAGCACCTTCAGGGCTATCTATAATGGAATTTAATGCTTCGACTTCAGCATGATTTCCACCGAAATATTTATGGTAGCCTTCACCTATGATAGTATTATTTTTTACAATAACGGCACCAACCATTGGATTTGGATTTACAAAACCTTCTCCCTTTTTAGCTAGTTGAAAAGCTCTTTCCATAAATTTTGTGTTCATAAGATTAACCTCCAAAATTATTTTAATTCATGCTTTAGGTTAATAGTTTTAAATAAAAATAAAAGCCCTGATAATCATAGTATCAGGGCTTGAAAATCATATATATAAAACAATTGAAGTAATATATTTTATTATTTTTTAAAATATAATTCCTTCTCCCATCCAGACTATACTGTCGGCCCTGGAATTTCACCAGGTCAGCCATTTTATGGCTCGCGGGCTGTACCGCCGGTCGGGAATTTCACCCTGCCCTGAAGGATTTATTATTTATTTTTATATAAAGCTTAACATTTTATTTGTTTAAAAGTCAAGTAGTATATGATTTCTTTTTAAAATTAAAAGGTTTATATTTTTTTAGCAAATTCAAATCCTAATAGAACTGCTGTAAATCCTACAAAAAGATTTAAAAATACATTTATTAGTGCTAGTCTATAATCTGACTGTCTTATTAGGTTAATGGTTTCGTAAGAAAAAGTTGAAAAAGTAGTTAATGCTCCCATCATACCAGTTCCTAATAGGAGTTTTGTATTTAAGCTTAATTTTGTTATTTCATTGCCATATACAGTTAAAAAGCCGAGAATAAAGCATCCTAAAATATTGACAATTAAAGTTCCATGAGGAAATTTATTTCCAAATAGTGTTTGTGTCCAAAAAGTAATCCAATATCTAAAATTACTGCCTATAAATCCACCTATTCCTAGAGCTAATATCTTTTGTAACATTTTGACCTCCGATTTTTTAATAATATATTATTTGTAAATATATTATAAAACAATTTTAAGATATTTTATCAAATAAATTTATTTTTTGTTATTTTAGATTAGAGTATATTAAATTTTTCTTAAAAGAAATAAAATTTATATACAATAAAGAAATAAGTGATAGACTGTTAATATAGGGTATATTTATATATAGGGTATTATATATAAATTAGAATAGAATTTCAATAAAAATAAAATTGAAAGGGGGCTGAAGAGGATTTTTGATTTTAATATTTCCTATCCAATTTTGTGGATAATTGTAGCGGTTATATTTGGAATAATAGAGGCTCTTACGTTAGGACTTACAACAATATGGTTTGCAGCAGGAGCATTAGTAGCAATGATTAGTGCATTAATTAATTTGCCATTTATAGTTCAAATATTGATATTTTTGATTTCTGCAGGAGTATTTCTCTATTATACAAGACCTATTGCAAAGGAATATCTTAAAATAGGTGCTACAAAGACAAATGTAAATAGCATTATAGGAAAGACAGGTATAGTTACAAAGAAGATATTACCTTATAATACTGGGCAAGTTAAAGTTTCTGGGCAAATATGGACTGCAAAATCTATTGATGATAAAGAAATAGATGAAAATTTGGAGATAGAAGTGGTAAGAGTAGAAGGGGTAAAGTTAATAGTAAAGAAGATTTCATAAATATAAAATATTTAAGGGAGGTTTTTAGGTTGGGTACGTTAATAATTCCGATTTTACTTATAATTATTGCCATTTTTTTAGTTGTTTCAAATATTCGAATTGTTCCTCAAGCACATGCTTATGTTATTGAGAGATTAGGAGCTTATCAAGCTACATGGGATGTTGGATTGCATGTAAAAATTCCTTTGATAGATAGAGTTGCCAAAAAAGTTTCTTTAAAGGAAAGAGTAGTAGATTTTCCACCACAGCCAGTTATTACTAAAGATAATGTTACAATGCAGATTGATACGGTAGTTTATTTTCAAATTACTGACCCTAAATTATATACATATGGTGTAGATAATCCTATAGCAGCTATAGAAAATTTAACAGCTACTACGCTTAGAAATATAATAGGAGAGCTGGAGTTAGATGAAACTTTAACTAGTAGAGATATTATAAATACTAAAATGAGAAGTATATTAGATGAAGCAACTGACCCATGGGGAATAAAGGTAAATCGTGTTGAAGTTAAGAATATAATTCCACCAGCAGATATTCAAGAAGCTATGGAAAAACAAATGAGAGCTGAAAGAGAGAGAAGAGAAGCAATCTTAAAAGCAGAAGGAGAAAAGAAATCAGCAATCCTTATAGCAGAAGGTAAAAAAGAATCAGCAATTCTTGAAGCCGAGGCTGAAAAACAGGCAGCTATACTTAGAGCTGAAGCTAAAAAGGAAGCTGCTATCAGAGAAGCAGAAGGTCAAGCTGAAGCTATTTTAAAAGTACAGGAAGCTACTGCTGAAGGTTTAAAAATGTTAAAAGCAGCTGCACCAAGTAAAGAAGTTATTTCTCTTAAGAGTTTAGAGGCATTGGCTAAAGTTGCAGATGGTAAGGCAACAAAAATAATAATACCGTCAGAAATTCAAACTTTAGCTGGACTTGCAACTTCACTTTCTGAGATAATAAAGAATGGCGAAGAAAAAAATTAAAATGGAAATTTGGGAGTAGTATTTTTCTACTCTCTTTTTTTATCTAGACATAAGTACGAATTTAATTTATAATATTCTTGCATACTTCCGACTGACTGGTCAGTAGGAATATAAAAAAATTAGGAGGGTAAGGATAATGAAAAAAGCTATAATATTATTTTTAGCAATATTTTTAGTAGTTGGGTTAAGCAGTTGTGGTAAAAAAGCTAAAGAACCCGTAGTGAAAGTTAAAATACAGAAGGAAGTTGAGCCTGTAGAGGTAGAAAAAGTAGCTAAAAGAGATATAGCAATTTCTTATACTTTATCAGGAAAGCTAAGCGGAGTAGAAGATGTTGTGATAATGTCTGAAATTTCATTTCCTACTAAGGTGAAGAAAGTGAATGTCAAACTTGGAGATAAAGTTTCCAAAGGGCAAGTACTTTTTATGTTAGATGATGAAGATATAAGAAAACAAATTGAAAAAGCAAAAGCAGCTTATGAATTGGCAAATAGAAATTTAGAGAGTCAGAGAGAACAAATAGAAAATGCCAAAATAAATTTTGATAGAATAAAAAAACTTTATAAAGAAGGAGCCGTATCAAAGCAGCAATATGAGCAAGCAAAACTCAAAGCATCAGATAAATTGATAGAAGTTCTTAAGGCTCAAGTTAATCAAGCTAAAGTGTCATTAGATCAGGCATATTCTCAGCTTGAAAAAACGATAGTCAAATCTCCTATAAATGGTTATGCTGCTGCTATTAATGTTCAAGAAAATGAATTTATTACAAGCAGTCAGCCTGCTATGAGAATAGTAAATACAGATAAGCTGACAGTGAATTTTGGAGTTTCAGAAAATATTATAAATAAAATAAAAAAGAATATGGAAGTGAATGTCAAGGTACAAGTAGCTACGGATAAAATTTTAAAGGGAATTGTAAAAGCTGTCAGTCCTATACCAGATGATAGAGCTGGTATTTATCCTGTTGAAGTTGAAATAGATAATAAAGATGGACTTATAAAACCCGGAATGTTTGCAGAAATAACATTTGATATTGAAAAAGCGGAAAAAGTACTTTCTGTTCCAAGTGAGGCAGTGAAAGATATTGATGGGAAAAAGTATGTATATGTAGTCATTAATGATGTAGCAATGCTTAAGGAAGTTGAAATTGGCATTGAAAATGGTAAATTTACTCAAATAATTAGTGGATTAACAGAAAATGATAAGGTAATAGTAAAAGGTCAAGATTATATTGAAAATGGTCAGAAAGTCGCAATTGTAAGAGGTGAAAAATAATGAAAATATCTAATATGGCAGTTAAGCGACCTGTAACTATTTTAATGATGGTGCTTATTATTTTAACCCTTGGAGTAGTTTCTTTTTCTAAACTTCAAGTAGATTTATATCCAAAGATAGAAGTTCCAGTAGCAATAGTAATGACTGAATATGATGGTGTAGGGCCAGAAGAGATAGAAAATCTCATAACGAAACCATTAGAGCAGAGTTTAAGTACAGTTAGTAATATAAAAAATATAAAATCTATATCGAGTGAAGGAATGTCTATAGTAGTTGTCGAGTTTAATTTTGGAGTAGATATGGATTTTGCATCTCTTGAGATGAGAGAAAAAGTAGACCTTGTTAAAAGATTACTACCAGATGATGCAGGAAGTCCTATGGTTATGAAGATAGACCCAAATGCATTTCCAATAATTCAGATTGCTTTTTCAAATGGTGGAGATTTAACAAAGCTTCAAAATTTAATAGAAGATAAAATACAAAATCGTATAGAGAGAATAGAAGGTGTAGCTTCAGTTAATATTTCTGGTGGATATGAAGATGAAATAAGAATTAAAGTATCTCAAGAAAAATTAAATGGATATGGAATATCTTTATCACAAATAGCTAATATAATCAGAAATGAAAATTTAAACCTTCCCGGTGGAGAAGTTTATAGTGGAGATAGAGAGCTTCTTTTAAGAACTACTGGAGAGTTTGAAAGCATTGAAGAAATAAAAAATCTACCTATTGTCCTTCCTTCAGGTGGAGTAATATATTTAAAAGATATAGCTCAAATTAAACTTTGTAAAAAAGATGTTAAAACTATAAATAGAATGAATGGCAAACCATCTATAAATATGTCTATTCAAAAAGAATCGAATGCAAATATAGTTTTAGTAGCTAAAAAAGTCAATAAAGAAATTGAAAAAATAAAAAAAGAGTTTCCAAATTTGACAATCAAAACGATAATAGACACATCTGAATATATAAATGATGCTATCAGTAATACATCACAAAATGCAATATTAGGTGGTATATTAGCAGTATTTATACTTTATTTGTTTTTAAGAAATATAAGAAGTACGTTTATTATAGCAACTTCTATACCAATTTCCATTATAGCAACATTTACGATAATGTATTTTTCAGGCATTACTATTAACTTGATGACACTTGGAGGATTGGCACTTGGAATAGGTATGCTTGTAGATAATGCTATAGTTGTGCTTGAAAATATTTATAGATTCAGAGAAGAAGGGTATTCAAGAGTTGAAGCAGCAAAATTGGGTGCAGAAGAAGTTGGAATGGCTGTATTAGTTTCAACTCTTACGACTATTGCTGTATTTTTGCCTATAGTCTTTACAGAGGGAATTGCATCTACACTTTTTAGAGATTTAGCGTTAACAGTTACATTTTCACTTTTATCTTCGCTTTTAGTATCAATTACTTTAGTTCCTATGTTAGCCTCAAAGATACTAAGGGTTGAAGAAAAACATAGTAGAAGAAAATTTGGATTTCTTACAAAGATTTTTGATATAGTGCAGTATTTCTTTGAAATTTTAGAAAAAATGTATAGAAGAATACTGAAATTTTCTATTTATCATAGAAAAACTATAATATTTATTGTATTGGGGTTATTTGTTCTTTCGATGACATCTTTTCCTTTTATAGGTAAAGAATTTTTTCCGGTTATGGATGAAGGAATAGTTAGAATACAAATTGAGCTTCCAACAGGTTCAAGTTTAGAAGATACAGATAAAATTGCTAAAGAAATAGAAGAAAAAATAAAGAGTATAGGAGAAATAGATAGTGCAAATTTTTCAATCGGTGGAGGGAGTAATTTAAGGCTTATAGATAGTGCTGGAGAAAATGTAGCTAATGTAGATGTAATACTTGTAGATTTAAAATCAAGAGAAAAATCTGCTAATGAAGTGGCTGATGAAATAAGAGAATTTACAAAAAATATACCCGGTGCTAAAATAGAAGTTACTGCTTCTTCAGGCGAAGAAGGTATGGGTGGAGGAACACCTATATCTATTGAGATAAGAGGGGATGACCTTAATGTACTAAAAAAAGTATCTGATGATTTTATAGAAATAGTTAAAAGTGTTGAAGGAACAAGAGAAGTAAAATCAAGTTTTGAAGAAGGTAAACCAGAAGTTAGAATTAAATTAAAAAGAAAGATAGCATCAAATTATGGTTTAACAGCTGGTCAAGTTGCTTTTTCAGTGAAATCTTTTGTATCAGGTACTGTTGCTACAAAATATAAATATAATGGAACGGAGATAGATGTTAAAATAATTGGAGATGAAAAAGCAAAAGAAAGTTTATATAATTTAGAAAATTTGTTAATTGCAACACCTTTAGGAGTAAATATACCATTAGGGCAGGTAGCTGAATTTGAAATAGTAAAAGGACCTGTTACAATAAACAGAGATGACCAAGTAAGAACTGTTACTATTACAAGTCAAATATCTGGGAGAGATTTAGGTACTATATCAAAAGAGATAAATGAAAAACTACAAAATTATAAAATGCCAAAAGGTTATGAGTATAAATTTGGTGGAGAAAGAGAAGAAATGATTAAGGCATTTAAAGATTTAGCACTGGCTCTTTTATTAGCAATTTTGCTAGTATATATGATTATGGCTTCTCAATTTGAATCTCTGTTAAATCCTTTTATCATTATGTTTATAGTGCCTCTAGCAGTAGCAGGTGGATTAATAGGATTATTTATTACAAGGAGAACTTTAAGTGTTCCATCAATAATAGGTATTATAATGTTAGTTGGGATAGTTGTTAATAATGCCATAGTATTAATTGATTATATTAATGTGCTTAGAAAAAGAGGTATAAGTAGAGATAAGGCAGTTCTTAAAGCAGGACCTACGAGATTAAGACCGATACTTATGACGACTTTAACTACAGTTTTAGGACTATTGCCTTTAGCTTTGGGAATTGGAGAAGGGGCAGAAGCTCAAGCACCATTAGCTACTGTGGTAATATTTGGTTTGATGCTTTCTACACTGTTAACTCTTATATTTATACCTGTTCTTTATATCTCTTTTGATAACTTTATAAATAAAATAAAGAAAATGTTTAGAAGAAAAAAAGATATTGAAGTTATTTAGAATTAGTTGCAGCAATTTAGTTTTTGGAGGGAGTTTAATTGAATAATCGTGAAGAAAAAAGGAGAGATATTTTAATTGCAGCATTCAAAATTTTTGGAAGAGACGGTTTTTATAAGGCAAAGGTTAGTGATATAGCTAAAGAAGCAAATGTTGGGAAAGGTACGATATATGAGTATTTTGAAAGTAAAGAAAATGTATTTGAAGAAATGGTTAAGTTTGGAATAGAACAGTATTTAAAGAAGGTTACACTTTTGATTTATGAAGAAGATGATGTAATAGAAAAATTAAAGAAATATGTTTTAGCAGAAAAGGAAATGATGATTGAATATGGAAATATAGCAAATATATTTTTTCAAGAGGCAGATAAAATAGGGAAAGAAGTAAGAGAAATAGTTATAAAAGCAAGAAACAGGAAATTATCTTTAATAGAAGATATAGTTAAAGAAGGTATAAAGAAAGAAATTTTTAAGAATATTGATGCTTATCTTTTTTCTTTAGCTTTTATAGGAGGAGTTCATCAATTTTTAGTAGACGAAATACGTTTTTTTGCTTCAAATAAGAAAGTATATACCATAGAAGATTTTATTAATTTATTTTTAAATGGAATAAAGAAATAGATAAAAATTGCCTACAATTTAAATTTGTAGGCAATTTTTATCTATTGAGTATTAATAATTTTGAATAGGTCTTTGAAAATGTATGAATTTTATGATACCATTAAATATTAATAAAACAAAAGCTATATTAAATTATTAGGCGGAATTACAAATTATACTTGATTATTTTTTGTCATATAAATTTTATATTGAGTGTAAAATATAAAAACTAACTAATACCAAGTTTTACAATTATTTTTTAAATTAATGGTAAAATATATAATGAATATAAAAAAACTGTATAGGGAGGAATAAGATTATGAAAAAAGATGGTGAAAGTAATACTAGTTTATCTTCAAATTTTATACATAACATTATAGATAAAGATATTGAAGAAGGTGTTTATAACGGTAGAGTTCATACTCGCTTTCCACCAGAACCTAATGGATATTTACATATAGGGCATGCTAAAGCTATTTGTATAGATTTTGGAACAGCTGAAAAGTATAATGGTCTTTGCAATTTAAGATTTGATGATACAAATCCGACTAAAGAAGATGTTGAATATGTAGAATCTATTAAAGAAGATGTAAGATGGCTTGGATTTGATTGGGGAGACCGTTTATACTATGCATCAGATTATTTTGATAAGTTTTATGAATATGCTGTAAAACTTATTAAAAAAGGAAAAGCTTATGTTTGTGATTTAAGTCCAGAAGAAATAAGGCAGTATCGCGGAACATTAACTCAGCCGGGAAAAGAGAGTCCCTATCGAAATCGTTCAGTAGAGGAGAATTTAGATTTATTTGAAAGAATGAAAAATGGTGAATTTGAAGAAGGTTCTAGAGTACTTAGAGCAAAGATAGATATGGCATCACCAAATCTAAATATGAGAGACCCTGTACTTTATAGAATACAGTATGCAACTCACCATAGAACAGGAGATAAATGGTGTATTTATCCTATGTATGATTATGCTCATCCGTTAGAAGATGCTATAGAGGGAATAACTCATTCGCTATGCACATTGGAATTTGAAGACCATAGACCATTGTACGATTGGGTGCTTAGAGAATGTGAAATAGAAAATCCACCAAAACAAATTGAGTTTGCAAGATTGAATTTAACAGGCACTGTTATGAGTAAAAGAAAGCTTAAACAGCTTGTTGAAGAAGGATATGTTGATGGTTGGGATGACCCACGTATGCCTACAATATCAGGGTTAAGAAGACGTGGATATACTCCAGAAGCTATAAAAGATTTTATAGAGCGTGTAGGAGTTTCTAAGAGCAATAGTGTAGTGGATATGTCAATGCTTGAACATTGTATAAGAGAAGATTTAAAATTAAAAGTACCTCGTGTAATGGGTGTACTTCGCCCATTAAAAGTGGTTATTACAAATTATCCTGAAGGGCAAGTAGAATGGTTAGAGGCAGAAGTTAATCAAGAAAATTCAGAAATGGGTACTAAAAAAATACCATTTTCACGTATTGTTTATATAGAACAAGATGATTTTATGGAAAATCCGCCTAAAAAATATAAAAGACTTTCTCCGGGAGTAGAAGTAAGATTAAAAAATGCATATTTCATCAAATGTGAAGAAGTAATAAAAGATGAAAAAACTGGAGAAATTATTGAATTGCATTGTACTTATGATCCAAAAACAAAAAGTGGTACAGGTTTTAATGAGCGTAAACCAAAGGGTACTATTCATTGGGTTTCTGCCGAACATGCAGTAAAAGCAGAAGTTCGATTGTATGATAGACTTTTATTAGATGTAGATGAAGATGATGAAAAATCAGATTGGAAGGATAAATTAAATCCAAATTCATTAGAAATATTGACAGATTGTTATTTAGAACCATTTGTAGCAAAAGGAAAACCGGGAGATAAGTATCAATTTTTAAGACATGGTTATTTTTCAATTGATCCTATCAATACAACAGAAAATAAATTAGTTTTTAATAGAATAGTAGCTTTACGTGATTCATGGAAAAAAATTTCAAGTAAAAAATAATAGAGAAATTAACAAAAAAGCCTTAATCAAATATTTTAGTTTGATTAGGGCTTTATAAATTTACGTTGTTTTTTAAAATCTATTATAAATATTGGGTAGTTTATCAAGTTTTCAGCGTATATTTATAATTTTAGGTTCGAGAAATTTTGTTTTTTTATTTTCAGTTTTTTAAGTTCATTCGTTATAACTTCCTTACATAACAAAATTTCAAAATAATATAATATGTTTTTTATATTTTTAGATAAAGTTAAGACTGATAAAAAAGTGATTAATTTAATAAGTATTATTTTATTGTATTTTGTAATAAATTCCATCAAAAAAAATCAAAAAAAATAAAAAAATTGTCTAGACAAAAATAAAAAGTTGTGGTAAGATAATTCTTGTCGATGCGACAAGGTAATATTCCAGAGTAGCTCAATGGTGGAGCACCCGGCTGTTAACCGGTAGGTTGTGGGTTCGAGTCCCACCTCTGGAGCCAATAAGGCCCCTTGGTCAAGTGGTTAAGACACCGCCCTTTCACGGCGGTAACAGGGGTTCGAATCCCCTAGGGGTCACCAAACGGGCGCATAGCTCAGCTGGGAGAGCACCTGCCTTACAAGCAGGGGGTCATAGGTTCAAGTCCTATTGCGCCCACCAGATTCAATCAATAATTGAAAATTGAGAATTGGTAATTGAGAAGAATTTAATATAATATTTAATTCTTAATTTGTATTTGATTTGGCCCGGTAGTTCAGTTGGTTAGAACGCTAGCCTGTCACGCTAGAGGCCGAGGGTTCGAGTCCCTTCCGGGTCGCCAATCTAATAATTAATAGTTAATAGTGAATAATGAATAGATATTAGAAGAGCTTAAAATCATTTGATGATTTGTTGTTTTTTAATTATTAATTATTCATTATTCATTATTAATTATTCATTGTATTATTTGTGCTGGCGTAGCTCAATTGGTAGAGCAGCTGACTTGTAATCAGCAGGTTGCGGGTTCGAGTCCCATCGCCAGCTCCACTATGCATGCGGGTGTGGCGGAATTGGCAGACGCGCTAGACTTAGGATCTAGTGCCTTGTGCGTGGGGGTTCAAGTCCCTCCACCCGCACCAATGTTAATGCGGTAGTGGCTCAGTGGTAGAGCATCGCCTTGCCAAGGCGAGGGTCGAGGGTTCGAATCCCTTCTACCGCTCCA
>NZ_FRAJ01000027.1 GCF_900142285.1 Caminicella sporogenes DSM 14501
CCAAGGTTCTTGACAGATGAAGTAATGCTACTCATTAATAACGATACGCAAATTGTAACTAAAAACAATCAAGTATTAACTGTAAATAATTTAAAAAAGGGAATGCATATTACAGCTTATCATGACTTAGTAATGACTATGAGTATTCTTGGAATAACTTTAGCAAAAAAAAATAATTGTAAAATAAACAAATTTAAGATTTTAATTAACCTGCTATAAATAAATAATATAAAAATAGCAGGTTAATTTTTTATAGAGTCTTTTTCTAACTGGAGTGAAATATTTGCTTCAGCTAGTATAGCTCATGCTATATTAGATAGATTATTACATCATTCTCATGTTATTTCGATTAAAGGACCTTCATATAAAGTAAGTTTGTAGCTAAATAATACAGCTACTCTCCTACTTCTTTTAAGCTTCTTTTAAGGTTATATCTTCTTCCTACTCTTTCATTGCTACATAAATTAAAGCTCTAATAGCTTTTTATCTTCATATTCTGTAAATCTTCAAAGGCTTTATTGATATCATCATAAATTTCTTCTAGTTTACAAAAAGTGTTCATATTGAATTTTAGTTCATATTTCTTATCAGCTAAGGTAATTGACATGATAGAAAACAATAAAGGCAGAATTAAATATTTTGAGGTGTTTAAATATGAAACCAAACTATGGTGACTTAGCAAGAAGATATGGAATTTTAAAACAAACCATTCTCTGTTCTTTATCAAGTTCGGTCACAATAAATCTCTTAACCATTGATTCTCCTACATACTAAAATAATATTTTATGATCTGAATATATATCGAAGTAAATTAAAATCAAGATATTTTTTATAAAATTATTATACACTTCTTCTTATATATTGTAGCTTAAACTAACCTTAAAAATACAAATGCGTTGGTAAAGTATATACTCTACCAACGCATTTATTTCTTAACTTGCAATATCTAAAGGTTTTGCAGCTGTTACAATTGCAAGTACTTCATTTACATCTTCAAGTATTTTTATCTCATCATCTAGTTGTATATCTTTAACTTTAACACTATCACCTAATTCTTTATTTGATACATTTATATTAATACTTTCTGGTATTTTTTCTATTTTTCCTATAACTTCTACCTCTGATATTAATACTTGTAATATTTGACCTTTTTGTTCCATTTTTTCTCTTCCTTCAAATATTACAGGTAGTTTTAATCTTACTTTATCTTTTTGTGAAATAGCTTGTATATCTATGTGCTGTATTTCTTTTGTCATTGGATGTTTTTGGATTTCCTTGATTACTCCATATTTTTTTTCTTTGCCAATTTGTACCCATAACCTTAGATTTTTGGTATTTTCTTTAATTAATTCTCTTGCTTCAGACAATTGAATTTTAATTTTTTGACCATTTTCAAATCCTTCACCATAAATGATGCCCGGTACATACCCCTGTCTTCTACACTTTTTTGGTTTTTCTGTTCTTTCAAATGCTCTTAAGATTGCTTCACTCATATTTATACCTCCTTTTTGAGTTTTAACAATCTTTTTTAAAAAATTATATAAACAGAACAAACCAATTTATAAAAGACAGATAAATACATACTATAGACATTACATTTATGGTAATTTTTATTTTATAAAAAGTATTTTAAAACGTCAAGAGTTTTATTCTAAGTAAATAACTCAAGCCTGATCCTATTACCCCATTTGATATTTTTTATATTTACATTTATTAATTTAAATTATGCAATTTTAAAAACTAAATTGGTATTAATTGAACGTTTATCTTGAAACCTAAAATCTTTTGATAAGCAGGATAGTCTGTTTTCTAACTACATTAATCTAATTAATAACTATGCCAATAATAAAACTATATTTTGTGTTGATTTATCAGATGTTGTTAAACCCAATAGTACAGTACTAGAGAATCTTGGTACAGTTAAAGATGGTAGTACTGGTAAAATAGAAAGTAGGTCCCCCGAAAATTAAAATCTTATTTCTATAAAAACTTTAGTAACTTAAAAACCAAGGAGAATATCCCCTTAGTTTCATGTTCTAATTTCACTTAAAATTTCGTGCTGAACTTTTTGTATATCCGGAACATAGCTTTTTAATAGTTTCATTTTACCCTTAAGGATATAATCTCCTAAAAATGCAGGAATCAATAAACTATCACCCATCTTTATACTCTCACTTCCATCTTTAAAAACAATCTTTCCATGACCTTCAACACATGTAAATATATAAAATCTTTCTTCAGCACTACTTTCAGCAATACATTCTTCTATTTCATATGCTTCTAATGAAAATTTTTCATTCAAGCATAAATATGTTTTTGTAAATCCTTCTCTTTCAATTTTTATCCCTATACATTTCTGTGGCTGTAAAGTTAAATCAACAACATCTAAAGCCTTATCTATGTGAATCTCTCTTCCTCTATCATAATCATACACCCTATAAGTCGTATCACTATTTTGTTGTATTTCAACAATTATAACTCCTTCACCTATGGCATGAATCAAACCACTTTTAACAAAGTATACGTCTCCTTTTTCAACTTCAATTCTATTAAAATATTCATCTAAGTTTCCCACCCTAATTCCTTCTCTAAGTTGTTTCTTAGTACATTCTTTTTTCATTCCTAAAATTAGATTAGCTCCCTCAAAAGCTTCAATAACATACCATACTTCAGTTTTCCCCATCTCTCCTTCATGTTCTTTTGCATATTCATCATTCGGATGAACCTGTACTGATAATTTATCTCTTGCATCAATAATCTTGACAAGTAATGGAAACCAGTCCTTAGATATCTTAGAACCAATAATTTTTTCACCCTTTAACTTAATTAGTTCATCCAATCTAGTACCTTTGAATTCTCCATTTACTATAACGCTAGTCCCATTAGGATGACATGCTACATCCCAGCTTTCTCCTATTAATCCTTCTGGCAAATTATCTCTAAATAACTCAATATCTCTGCCACCCCATATTTTATTGAAGTATATATTTGTAAATTTCAATGGATACATTTTTTCACCTTCTTGCTCTATTAAACTGCAAATCAAACCTCTAATTTATTCACCAAAATTACTATCTACTAACGCTTTTAAACCTTTAATTGCTTCTTTTTCATCTTCACCCTTTGCTATTATCATTAATTTATCTCCTTTAGCTGCTCCCATGCTCAATATTCCCATTATGCTCTTTCCGTTATATTCTACATTGTTTCTAATAATTGATATTTCCGATTTATATTTAGCCGCTTCCTTTACAAATAGACTTGCAGGTCTTACATGTAATCCTGTTTCATTTCTTAATTCTATTTCTAACTTATACACTTTACCCCTCCTAGCCTTATTCTTAAATTGCAAGCCGTCTTTAATTAACCTTTATCTAAACTATACTCTTCAGCTTAGCAAAAATTTTAGAGTAATAATCTCATTACTACTCATGCTCTTTATATTTATTGATGAATTTTTAATTTCGTATCTTTTATCTATTTCTATTTCTTTTTCCCTTAGATTCACAAGCTTTACATCCTTGAAGGTTTTTGAATCGTACTTAATATTGATATCTTCTATTGGTCTGTTTTGAGTATTATAAAATCTTACGATGAGAGCTTCATCCTTTTCTGATTTTTTTATTGCACTAGTACCTATATATTCATTATTAGTCACTATAGGATAGTATTCATCTGAAATTAATGTATCTTCTTCACTAACGTTTACTGGCATATAGCCATATAATGAATATACATAATCTTCAGCTAAAGAGTTCATTTCTGTTTCATTATTTATTGTAGCTATTGCATATTCTGTCTCAAATACTCCTAACATATTGCTCTTTGGAGTCTTAACATGTAATCCGGATCTACGCCCTGGTCTATTTACTAAATCTTGTTTACCCATATAATCTGTGGTACACAGCAATGTCAAAGCAATCTTAGGATTATCTCCCCCAATAATTTCATACTGAGGCAGACCTTTATTCATAATCTGTATGCCCTTTTCTCCATCGTATACATTTACAAATTTATGCTGATTATAGATTGGATAATATTTTTCCTGCCAGTTATCCTTCTTCCAGTATTCAACTTCCTTCAAATAATTTTGACGCTTTAATATGCCAAATTGCTGGTCAGCATAATGTATATTAGCTTCAATGTTTGAATCAAATAAGCTGCGAAGCCTGTGATTTTTAACTTTATTATCAATAATTGTCTTTATGTCTACTCTTTTAATACCTTTATACATAGTGATATAACTAATAATTGTAGATTTTTCCATTTCATCACAGCGACATTTTGCATATGTATCCTTAGGAAAGCTAAGTGAATGCGTTACTTTCACTCTAGCCATAATTGGACCATTTGAAATAATTTCCATATCGGCTTTTTTACCCTTTGAATAGATTAATCTATCTTCTTCAGGTGGCGAATAGTCATATTCATCTCCTGCATTCCCACTTTCCTCAATTATATTTTGATTGAAGTAAATCTTTCCAGAATACTTATCTTTGATATTAAGACTTCCATCACCATTGATTTCCACTAAAATATATTCATTTTCTAGAATGTTACCATTTAAAATAAAATTTTTATTATCGTCTATATATTTTTTATGCTGAATATAATAAGTTGTGTATCCATATCCAGTTACATCAGCTATAAAAACAAGTTTAACTCTATAACACTTTTCGCTAGCATTTTTTCCTACAAAATGACTTTCAATAGAAAAATCATTTAGATCAACTTCTTCAATGCTTATAATCTGATATTCTACTTTTTTTCCAAATCTATCTAGCAATATAAACTCCTTATTTTCTAAAAATACTTCTATTTCCAAAGCACTTTTCCTTGAACTTAATAAGGTATTAAACACTATTAAAGGTCTTCCTTTATCAGAATCTAATTTTATCTTTGTTGAAAACTCTTGTAATCTGTCTAATATTAAAGTCTCTCCTATTTGCTTTGCTTTACTATACCTTATTTCCATCTCATCATGGGTTTTATCGGTACATACATTACCTATTGAATCATGTGCCTGATTTTGTATAATATATTTCCAACCTTTATTACTCATGGAATTATCATATTTAAAACCCCATAACAATGCTAATGATTGTATTGGCTCTACATATTTTTCATAAAGGGATTGTGACTCAAAATTTAATTTCTTTATATCTAAACGTGTAGAGCCTATACTAGCATGAACTCTCATATGTTTTCCTTTTCTAAATTCTCCACTTATCTCTTCCAATTTTTTTTTCGATTTTCTTATTTCTTCAACATATTCCTCTAAAGATGAAAACTTAAACTCATATCCTTTTTCTTTATATCGCTTATTCAATTTATAAATAATTTCCGGGAGATTAGGATTCGGTTCTCTTTGGTCATATCCGCATAACATCAATATCTGACCTGTACTTGTCAGAGGTTCTTGAACCTTAATATTTGCCATTATCACTTCTTCATTTCTTTCATCATTTAACGAAAGCCATTTGGCATTTTCATATCCTAAAGGTAAATAATGGTTTAAAACTTTACTTCCATCTAAACCCTTCCACCAAAATTCCTTTTCTTTTATATCTTCATCTGATATACCTCTCCATACAATAGAATCCTTTATATCAAAACCATTCAATATTTGAGGAATATATGCTGATTGCCCAAAAGAATCTGGCAAATAACCTATTTCCATAACTGAACCAAATTTTTCACCTATCTTTATACCAAGCAATAGGTTTCTTATTAATGCTTCCCCACTGGGTATAAATTCATCTGGTTGAATATACCATGGCCCAACAATGATCCTTTTTTCTTTTATCAGCTTTGATAGTCTTTCTCTATTTTCTGGTCTAATCTCTAAATAATCCTCTAAAACTATTGTTTGACCATCAAGCATAAATGATTTATAATCTTCATTATTTTCAAGTAAATCCAATAAATCATCAATCACTCTAACTAATTTTACTCTATATTCCTCAAAAGTTTTATACCATTCTCTATCCCAGTGAGTATGGGATACTATGTGAAATTTCATAAAAGACCCTCCATTTATTAATCCATCCCCTAAAAAAAGATGCTTTGTTTATATAATTGAAAATTCAGTACCTTCATCATCATTTTGAGCATCAGATTCTTTTCTTAAGATAATCACTAATGCTGCTGTTATCACTACACCAAAAACAAATCCTATCAACCATCTAAACGGATGGGTTAAAAATGGTAATCCCCATATCCCAATTGCACAAGGTATAGTAGCTTCAGCACCAAATAGCAAAGCAATAGCTGCTCCAATACCTGAACCTAACATAATAGCTGGAATTACTTTTAATGGAGTTGTAACAGCATATGGTATTGCACCTTCAGAAATTCCAAGTGAACCCATAATAGCTGCCGGCAAAGCATTTGCTTTTTCAGATTTAGTAAATTTTTTAGGATTTATTAAAGTCGCCAATGCCAACCCTATAGGAGGTGTCATAATTCCTATCCAAGCTGCAGCCATAGGATGGTATATTCCTTCCGCCAAGGTTGCATAGCAAAATGTAAGAGCGATTTTATTTACTGGTCCTCCCATATCAAATGCCATCATAAAACCAATTATCAATCCTAATATTGCAAGATTTGCACCTTTTAAAGAAACAAGCCACTTTTCTAATCCACTCATTGCAGGAGTCAAAGGTATAGAAATCAAATACATAAATATCGCTGTTGCTGCAACTCCCAGTACAGGAATTATCATAATAGGCTTTATAACCATTAAATTTTTATGTACTGGAATTTTCTTAATCTGATTTGTAATCCATCCTGCAAAAAAACCAACCAGTATTCCACCTATATATCCAGTTCCCAGCTCTCTAGCCATAACTCCACCAACAAGACCAACAGCAATACCAGGTTTATCAGCTATAGAATATGATATAAATCCAGCAATCAATGGAACCATAAGCTTGAGGGCAAATACCCCAACTTCAATTAATTTGCTAGCTATAAATCCCTCTTCTCCCATAATTATTCCTAAGGATAATAGAATACCACCAGCAACTACAGCGGGAATCATATATGATACCCCTGTCATTAAATGCCTTTTTACTTTGTTCATATCCATAAAGCCCACTCCTCCTCATAGATTGTTATTTATTTATTTTTGCTAAAGCCTTTTTTATTAAGGCTCTTGCATCTTTCAATGCAGCTTTAGTAGAGACCTCTATTGTTGGAATTTCCTTGAATCTATTCATCTTCTCTATATACGAGTCAATTGCCAGTATAGCTACATCAGAATTTGCTATGTCCTCTTTAGTTATTTCATTTTCAATTCCCATTGCACCCTGAGTTTCTACCTTAATTGTATGACCTAATTCCTTAGCAGCATTCTCCAAAGCTTTTTTTGCCATAAAAGTATGTGCAAGCCCAGCTGGACATGCTGTAACAGCTACAATTTTCATATAACTTCACTCCTTTACTTATTTAATAGTATAATTAAAAATTTTTAATCCTTTGAAAATCTAAATAACTTCAGAAACATTTATTCTAAAAG
This sequence comes from Caminicella sporogenes DSM 14501, assembly GCF_900142285.1. Lineage (NCBI taxonomy): Bacteria > Bacillati > Bacillota > Clostridia > Peptostreptococcales > Caminicellaceae > Caminicella > Caminicella sporogenes. Next base: position 7,520 of record NZ_FRAJ01000027.1, read on the forward strand.
CACTAAATCCATTAAATTTAATATCTCATCTTTATTCTCTGCTATTATTAAATTACTCCTAAACTCATCTTCCATCAATTTCATTGATAATTTTGATATGATTTTAAGATGTGTATTATCCCCTTGGCTTTCAGGTACAGCCAAACCTATCACAAGCTTTACTTGCTTATCATCTATAGCTTGCCATTCAATAGGACTACTTAACTTTACAATTGCCATAGTAGGTATTTTTACAGCATCAGTCTTTGCATGTGGTATAGCAATCCCACAGCCTACTCCTGTAGAAAATTGCTTCTCACGTTCAAGCAATTTATCATAATACAATTGTTCTGAATTTAGTCTGTTATCTGCATTTATCATTTTTGTAATTTCCTTTAATACCTCTTTTTTTGTTTCAGCTTTTAAGTTTAAGCTAATCAAATTACTGTTTATTAAGTCTCTCACCTTCATTGTTAATTTTTCTCCTTTTCACTTAGAAATTTAATATAAAACCTGTCAAAATCCTTTTGTTTTATTAATTCAACTACAGATAATGGCGACTTTGTTACTTGATACAAGCTACTAAACAAATCATTAAATCTGTCTGAAATATTTTTTGAAATCGATAAAACCATTACAAGCTGAACCTTTTTGTCTTTATCCCAAACAATTGGTTTATTTAATATACCAATACAAACACATGAAGGAACTTCCACTACTTCTAAAGCATGAGGTATAGCTACTAAATTCCCAATGGCTGTAGATGAGATCTTTTCTCTAGCAAGTATTGACTGCTTTATGCTCTTATCAATATATCCTTTGTTCACCATATTACTGGTTAAAAAATCTAAAACCTTTTCCTTACTTTCAAATTTGATATCTGTAAAAAATAAATCTGGGACAAATAAATCTTCAAAATCAATCTCATCATTTTTACAATAATCAATATTTTTAATTTTACTTTTTATTTCATCCAAATCAGAATCCTCTAAAACTGCATTAACTAATATTTTAGGTATTGGTATATCTTCCTTAATCGGAACAGTTGTTAAAATAATATCTGGTCTTAAACCAACTACCAGATCCAATTGATGCAAAGGGAAAGTACCTATTAAATCTACATTTTCATTTAACGAATTTTTTAACTTTGCTAATAACAAACTTGAACTCCCCATTCCTGATGAGCAAATAATTGCAATCCTTTTCTTAATATCAATACCCCTCTTCTTTCTTTCTAATGAACCTCCAAAATGCATTGCTAAATAACCTATCTCACTCTCATTAATGCTGTAGCCCGTTTCCTTTTCTATTATTTGAGCTGCAATTACACCAGCTTGAAAAGCAAGGGGATATTTAGTTTTTACTTCATCTAGCCAAGGATTCCTAAGATTCATATTAAAATGTAGTCTATGAAAAGTTGGTTTTAAGTGTAATGCTAGTCCACATATCAACCCTTTATCATCACTAAAATCCAAATTTAATTTTCTGTTTATTTCCATTAGGATTTTAACAATTAGATTTTTTATATCATTTTCAATAAACTGAGTTAACTCTACTTCTCTTCTTTCATCCAATAATTTACTTCCTAGTAAATGAATAGTTACATAATAAACCTCAGAAGAAGGAATTGTAATTTCAAAATCTTTTTCTAATGCCTTAACTATACTTTTAGCAATATCATATTCTTGCTTTCCCTCTAGCTTCTCCACTCTTTCACTTTTTTGGTCAATATAATTACCTTCTTTAATTCTTTTAATTGCTATTGCAATATGTATTATTAGATTCTTTAATGCTATATCAGCTAAAGGAAATTTTGATTTTAATAATTCTTCTATTAATACTTCTTCAATTCTTTTGAGATTTACGTCCTTAAACACAATAATATTTTCAATATAGAACTCTGCTAGGTCAATTCTATCTAATTTACTTCTATTTAAAAAATACTCAGCCATACAAAAACGTTTATCTATCTCCTTACCCTCTATTCTTATGCCTTTATTTAACCTGCTTGCAACAACCAATCTATAATCCTGTAAAATGGATTTCACTTTTTTTAAGTCTTTTTTTACAGTTGACGTACTTATATATAATTCATCACACAACTCTTCAAGAGTTATGCAGTCATTTATTTCTAAAAGTTTTTTAATAATATATTGTACTCTCTCTTCTGGTAAACTTGGTACCAAGCCTTGTTCACTGTTCTCTTCATTAAAAAGTGTTTTAGAAAAATTAGAAAATTTTACATCATTTATAATCTCTAATTTATATCCTATACCCTTCTTAGAATAAATTCTTGCTCCATATGGTAATAATATTTCATCTAAATCCTTTAGATCACTTCTCACAGTTCTAGATGTAACTCCAATAATTTTTGATAAATAGCTACTTGTTAAATAACCTGATGGTCTATTTATAAATTCTTGTAATATAATTAATAAACGTTTATTAAATATAAGCTTCACAGCAGCTCCTCTCCTTTAATTTAATTATAAGTATTATAAATGAATAAGGACAGTTTAGAATTTTCCTAAATTAGATAGGAAATAAAAAAAGAGTTAAACCCCTTATTCTTTGGTATAATTAAGTTATTACCAAATACTAAAGAAAAGCGGTTTAACTCATATGCTATTATAGCAACTACTTTCAAGCCATCTATTGTTCCTTTTCTAAATACTTTGTTTTTTATAGTAGTTTTTATTATATATCTATGAATTTTTTTCAATCCATCCAAATCAAAATTAGTTAAACAACGCCTGATAGTATCAATACATGACATATTAGTTTTTTAGGTACTACTTTTTTAAATTTACCTTTAATTGTAAATAATTCTTTATGTTCTTTTGTTTTTATTTTTATTACACTATATCCTGTTTCTTCATTTGGATTGTTTTCTTTCTCTATCATTTCAGCTTCTTTTCCGTTATCTAAATTGTCATCAAAAAATTTTTCTGTTAGTTTTTTATACATAAAACAATTATTCCTTTCATATAAACTCAAGACACAAGAAGTTTTCATTTGATTTATTTGTGTTTATAATTTTTTATATTCGACTTTTGCATTTGCATTGATAACCCTCTTTGCTTTAAAAAAACAAGGCTTTGTAATCTTGTTAAAATTTCTATATAAGCTTTAATCAATTATTAATGGTTCCGTCTCATCCAAGTTCGAGTCCACTGACTCATTCCAGCTAATTAAATATACTGCAAAAATTACTAAGCTTCCTCCAAAGATCTGTGAAAAACCTATTTTTTCATCTAGAATAAAATAACCTCCTATAGTAGCAACTACTGGAATAAGATTCAAAAATAATGATGCTGTAGATATACCAATATAATTCATTGCATAAATATAGAGGTAATATCCGAGCGCTGAACAAAATGCTCCAAGATAAACAACATTTAATATTATTATATTGTTAACTAAACCCCAATTTGTTTTTTCAAATAATGCAAACGGTAATAAAAATACAGTTCCAAATAACGTCTGATAATATACTATGCTTAATTGGGAATACTTTTTAAAAAGAGGCTTCGTTATAAGTGTATACACTACCCATGCTAGAACTGCTCCAAACATCATTAAATATCCAATCCATGCGTCTTTTGTTGAAACACCTTCTATCCTTGCCCCTACAATAAAATATACTCCAATAAGTGATATGATTACACTTGCTATTTTTTTAAAAGTCATTTTAGTTTTAAACACTATTGTCTCAAAAATTAAAGTAAATATTGGTATAGCTGCAATTATAATAGCTGCATTTGATGCAGGTATTAACTTTATCCCATTATTTTCAAAATAAAAATAAACAGTCACTCCTAAAAAGCCAGCTAAAGCCATAATTGGTATATCCCCTTTTTTAATCTTAACATTTTTTTCCTTTATTTTAAAAAGTATTGTAAGCAATATAGATGCAATTACAAATCTAGATAGTGCTAATGTCATTGGTGGTAATACTCCGATCGCCACCTTAATACTTAAAAACGATAATCCCCATATAAAAGATGTTCCAATTATCGCAATAAGTGGCATCACTTTAGTTTTGTTCCCCAATCTTCATCGCCTGCCTTTAACTTTGTTTATAAGTAATCAACCTTAGAGTTTAACTTTATTTAAGATATATTAACTTGAATTCGGTAAATAATGTAAAACAACTTAATCACTTGCTTTATGTAAAAAAACTGTTCAAATTTTTCTGACAATAAAAAAAGTTTTCCATATATTTCTGATAAAATTTTTATCTAGAAATAATATAAATAAAGCCATTTTTTTGATTTTACCATAAAATTATATAAAATTATAATTAAATTAACTTTAGTTCTGCAAAATAAAAAGTTAAATTGATAAAATTACCAGAAAATGAATATGGCATATCACTATACCTTCGTGTTATATATAAGTTACCACACAAATACACAAACGGAGGTTAATAATATGCCAGTTATATCTGCTATTTTAAACTTAAACCCTGAACTTTACAACTATTTTCCCTCCTTTTAGAAAAGCCATATACTCCTAAGTGGCAAAGTTATGGCTCTTCTAAATATGATTTTTTTAATGTTATTCTTAGGTATAGGACCAGAGTCCATAACTATCACCACCTCGCTCCTCTGAAATCCTGTTTTAATTTATAAAAATAAAAAACAAAACAGGTAAGCAAAGGAAACCTCTTAGCTTGATTACAATAAAAATATTGAAAAAAATTATTCAATAAGACTAAGTCCTTCTTTTTGCAATTCTTCTTCTCTTTGTACTAATGAATCTATTACTGTTTGAATATGTTCTGTAAGGTCTACTCCAAGCTCCTGAGCACTTTGTTTTATTTGTTCTCTATCTACTGCTTTAGCAAATGCCTTGTCCTTAAGTTTTTTCTTAACTGATTTTACTTTTAACCCCTCAAATTTATTAGGCCTTACTAAAACACAAGCTATTACAAAACTTGACAACTCATCTACAGCATATAAAGTTTTTGCCATATTTGTCTCCCTCGGCGTGTTAGTTTTATCAGCATGACCCTTTACCGCCATAATAAAATCTTCTGGATATCCATTTTCCTTTAATATTTCTATACCCTTCAGAGGATGCTGCTCTGGATATTTTTCAAAATCTATATCGTGTAAAAGTCCACATGCTCCCCAAGTTTCTACATCCTGGCCAAATTTTTTTGCATATCCTCTCATAGATGCTTCAACAGCTAAGCAATGCTTAATAAGACTTTTTGAATTAACGTACTGCTTTAAAAGATCAAATGCTTTTTCTCTAGTTATTTCCATTTAATTTCCTCCTCTTTTTCTATTTTTACTATAGAATACGCAACGAAAGGATTTTTTGTACTCTTTTAAAAAAATTCAATAAATATATTAAAAAACTATTTTTTCTCCTATACCATCAATTTTAGATTCTTTATCTGACACATCTTTAAATTGCAACAAAGATATAGTAGTGTTTACTACTCATTATACCTTGAAACGATTTACAGTTTCCATCATTTCACTTGCTATTCCACTTAAACTCTCTGCCTTTGCCGCTACTTCTTCTGACGATGAAGTGAGCTCTTCGGATGATGCTGCTACTTCTTCCGTTGCCGCTGAGTTTTCTTCCGTTACTGCACTTATTTGTTCTGCTTCTTTTAACTCCTTGATTATTTTTCTAGCTTTGTTAGCTCTTTTACTTTGAAGTTTTGCTGAAAATACTGTCTATTTGTATCATATCTTCTTCTACAAGTTCTTGTTCATCAGTTTTAGGTGTATTATCTATAATTTCTATAGTAGTACCATATTTTTTACATAGATTTTCTATTAATTCAAATTCAAATCTAATAGTATAATATTTCAATTTTATCACCTCAAAATAATTATAACATTAACTTATAATTATTTTGGTCAGGCTAAAAGTCTGTTTATTTCAAGCTTTACAAAGATTTTATAAGAAAATCATAATTCTTTTGACAGTACCCTATTTTATTTTGAAAAAACTGCATATTGCATAAAAAATTAAATAAATGTGATAAAAAGTAAATATTGTCTATCCTTTTTACCACATTTATTCGATATAGAAATATAGTACTTATAATTCTTGTACTGTAACTCCTTCAGGTATAGTAAATAGCAATTCATCAAACGGTCCTTTTCTGAGATTTTTTATTTCATGCGACATTACAATATTCCCCTCTGTTTCTTGCTCCATTTTGATGATTAATCCGTACTCTTTGGATATCCACATTCTTGTTACAGAATTTAGCCCTGGAACCTTCTTTTCAAAATAATACACATCTTGTCCATTATATGTTACCTCTTTAAAATCCCCATTTGCTTTTAATTCTTTTAAAAATTCATTGTCTAATGTTAATTCTTCTATAGTAAATAACCACATATTATCCATACCCATACCATCTTGTCGGGTCGTTTTCGTTGCTATATTTTCATCAGGTAAATACTGATAAAAAGCATTGTCTTTTTCTGAATTAATCATAACTATCGTCTTTTTAGTCACAGAATCTAACACTTCCATTCTATAACTTCCATTTTGCTTCCAATATTTTATAGATGTTTTATTCCCTCCTACTCCACTTATTAATTCAAACGAAAAGTCATCTGGAAAATTGATTTGAATTTCCTCTTCATTTTGTACTGCAGTAGAGTTATCATTATTTTCAATAGTTTCTATTTCTACAGGTTTATTAGTTTTATCTTGAAAACTACTGTTTTGTGATTCATCTTTTGACCCGCACCCTACTGCCGACAACACAATCACAATTACTAAAAGAAATAATGTAAAATATTTTTTCACAAAACTTCCCCCACACTTTTAAAAATTATTTCTATAGTTTTTACTATATACTTTATTATACCCTATTTTTTTAAAAAAACGAAATTTTTTAAAAATTCCAACATATTTTCATAGTTTGTTTTCTCAGTTTTATAATAAATATTAGGATAGATTTAAATATATTTGTCATAACATTTTTCATTGTTTATGAATTTAACGTTTTAAAATTTTGCTTTTTATAATTTAAAAGAAAACTCCAACTTCTAAAAATGTCTAAAATACTTTTAATTACAATTTCTCCCTAACTGCAACCCTAGTCCTCAAAACAAATTCCACCTCAACTAGCAATACAAGTTTTCCATCTCTAAAACCAATCTGTTGTATTGATATGGCTCAAGTGAAAAAAATTTATTTATCAGGTGATGGAGGTAAAAGGATTAAAAGATGACCAAATGGTGCGATTAAGAGTGCATAGAGCTAATTATGATAACATAATTGAAATCTTATTGATAATATTATACAATATTAAATATTATAATGAACAAAGTCATCAAATTATCCTCTATCTAGCATAATCTTGCCATGAAATATTAAAAAAATTGCGTGATTATAGAAAATATTGAAGCTAAATGCTGATAAACTTATAAATCTAATCCTGTAAAAGTATCTAAAGAAAATATGGAAAAAATACTGAAAAATATATTTGAAGTACACATTTAATATTATTAAAAAAGAACTATTATTATCAATAATTTTAATCCTTCTGAAACAAAAGTAAAATCTCCCATTTGAAGTAAAAATAAGAGTCTTAAAACTTGATAAAATTTTATTTTATGAGGTGTTTATTTTGAGTAAAAAAGTTTCACATATAATTATAATAATGTTTTTTATGACAGTTTTATCCAATATGGCTCATCCTGTAACACCAGAACTAGTTGTTAGCCTTAATATGCCTTCACTTATGTATGGAATAATGTTTGCAGCTATGTCAATAGCAAGCTTTACCATGTCACCAATTTGGGGAAGCTTATCAGATAAATATAAAACCAGAAAGCTATTTTTATATTTTCCTACTGTAGGCTATGGGCTTGCACAAATAGGATTTGGATTTTCTACAACTCCAATTATGATAATTATATTTAGAATTTTAGGCGGAGGGTTTGCTTCATCAATATTTACTAACTCTATAGCCTACATTATTGATGAGACAGATAATAAAACCAGAAGCAAGGCTATAGCCTACTATACAGCTATAACAGGCTTTGGGATGTCATTAGGATATCTTGTAGGAGGCTATATTGGAGCAAATGATTACCATAATGCTTTTATTTTTCAAGCAATAGGACTTTTTATACACGCTGCAATAATTTATTTCTTTTTACCTGATAGTAATGTAAAATTTAATAATCCAAATAATAAATCAACCCATTTAATTTTTCAAGTTAAAGATGATTTTAAAAAATATTTGTCTACAGCTTTAGGAACATTACTTTTATTGGTATTACTAACATCCTTTTCATACATAACTTATTCAACAGGGATAAACTATTTCTTAAAAAAATATTTGAATTTAACTCCTTTACAAATAGGGTACTATATGGCTCTTACAGGTATTATAGGTATGGTAGCAAATACTTATTTGACTCCAAAAATTTCAAAAAAATATGGCGATAAAACATCACTTAAATATGTCTTATTAACTACAGGCATAACCCTTATAATTCTCTCATTTATGAAAAACTTACTTTCTCCAATTGCCATAATTATATTTTTAGTATTTATATTTGTTATATCCATGTTTAAACCTCTATTACAGACAATGGTATCGAACTTAAGTAAGGACGAACATGGAAAAATCATGGGACTTCAAATTTCTGCCAATTCAGTTGGTATGGTTGGAGGCTCATTATTTGCTGGAGCCTTATTAGACATATATCCTAGAATGCCATTTATAATGTCAGCTTTAATATTTATTTTATCTTATTTAATAATTATATTCAGTAAAAAGTTGAAAAAGTATTAATGAAGAACAAAGAACATCCCTTTAAGCATTAAAAATCCCTACAATTATGTAAGTTCAAATGAGTGTCTTGTATAAAAAAAATCAATTTTTGACTTTTTGCACCGGAATCTTATATTAACTTAAAAATTGCAAGATTTGTATAGTCAATATTTTACAATTAAACAGCTTAAATTGTATAATTTAGAAACTTCGAAGAGTATTAAAATGTACCTCCTATAAAGGAGCCTACTGAAAAACCATCGTATTTTCAGAAACAATGTTCTAACAATTAAAAAACCACATTCAAATTAGGATAATTTTCCCAAAAATCGAATGTGGTTTTCTCTTTTTATTGAAAGCTAGGAGTATTTTCTCCATATTTTTTCTTTAACAATGTCAATATTCGTTTGATATTCACATTGAATATTGATATTGCTCCTTGTATTCGCATACCAAATAAGCCCGACGATATGGCAATATCATAGCCGTGCTGATTTTTGAGTTCGCTGTTCTTTGCTTCAATCATGTATCGTTGTCGGTAACGTTGTTTAAAATATTTGGATTCTTGAAATTCCTCTTGCTTAA
>NZ_FRAJ01000028.1 GCF_900142285.1 Caminicella sporogenes DSM 14501
ATCACACCAATTGCAATCGAAGAAGGATTAAGATTTGCAATTCGTGAAGGTGGTAGAACAGTAGGAGCAGGTGCTGTTGCTAAAATTATTGAGTAGTTTTAGCTATTGGTAAGTTTAAAATGATAAAATTAATAGGACTAGGTATAATCCTAGTCCTATTAAAATGAAAAAAACTTTTATTGCAATTTTTATTGCAATATGATTCAAAAAAATGGTTATACTATATTAAATTAAATGCATAGAGATATTTTGTTTATCAAACTGTATTGACAATCAATAGAAATTATGTTAGTTTAAATTAGTAATGTTATCATGGTGCGAAGTGTGTACTAATTGACAGATTTTTCTTTTGTGATAGTAGAGGTTGTATTAGGAGGTGTTAAAATGAGAGTGAAGATAACACTTGCCTGCACAGAATGTAAGCAGAGAAATTATCATACGACAAAAAATAAAAAGAATGACCCAGATAGATTAGAAATGAAAAAGTACTGCAAATTCTGCAAAAGGCATACTGTTCATAAGGAAACTAAGTAATATAATGTTTTGATTATGTTTTAAAGGTATACAAAATAGCTTTCGAAAATTTTATGGTTATTGTGCATAAAAGAAACAATTAACTATAAGGGTGTGAAAAGATTATGGGAACACAAGCTAATGCTCCCAAAAAAGTGGGAGTAGGAAAATTTTTAAAAAGTGTAAGGGCAGAACTAAAGAAGGTGAATTGGCCAAACAAACAAGAACTTAAGTCTTATACAGGAGTTGTACTGGCAACTTGTGGACTTGCGGCTTTAGGAATATGGATAGCTGATTCTATTTTTGGCCAAATACTTAAATTTTTAATAAGATAGCATTTCATAGCAAGGGAGGGAAAGAGTGATTATTACGTAAAGTAATAATCCTCTATATAATGTCTGACAGAGAAGCTAAATGGTACGTAGTTCATACGTATTCTGGTCATGAAAACAAAGTAAAGGCAAACATTGAGAAAATTGTAGAAAACCGGGGTATGGAAGATGTAATTTATGAAATAGTTGTTCCAACTGAAGAAAAAGTAGAAATTAAAAATGGAAAGAAAAAGACAAAGCAGAAAAAGATATTTCCAGGTTATGTTTTAGTCAAAATGATTATGAACGATGAGTCTTGGTATGTAGTAAGAAATACAAGAGGAGTTACTGGTTTTGTTGGACCCGGTTCAAAACCTATACCTCTTAGCGATGAAGAAGTGCGTAATATGGGTATAGATAATAAATTACCTTCAATAGATATTGAAGTGGGAGAAAATGTAAAAGTTATTTCTGGGCCATTTGAAAACTTTATAGGTGAAGTTAAAGGAATTAACTTAGAAAGACAAACTTTAAAAGTTTTAATTTCAATGTTTGGTAGAGAAACTCCAGTTGAGTTAGAATTTGACCAAGTTGAAAAGCTATAAAGCTTTACTAATATAGATTTAGTTTTATTATAACAAGGAGGTGTAAATATGGCTAAAAAAGTTACAGGTATGATTAAACTACAAATTCCTGCAGGAAAAGCTACTCCAGCACCACCAGTAGGTCCAGCATTAGGACAACATGGTGTTAATATAATGCAATTCTGTAAGGAATTTAATGCTAAAACAGCAGATAAGGCTGGATTAATAATTCCAGTTATAATAACAGTATATCAAGATAGATCATTTACTTTTATTACTAAAACTCCTCCTGCGGCAGTATTGTTAAAGAAAGCAGCAGGTATTGAGAAGGGTTCAGGTGAACCAAATAGAAACAAAGTAGCAAAAGTTTCTATTGATAAAATAAAAGAAATTGCAGAATTAAAAATGCCTGACTTAAATGCTGCAAGTTTAGAAGCGGCTATGAGTATGATTAAGGGTACTGCAAGAAGTATGGGTATAGTAGTAGAAGAATAGTTATTGCGTGTGTGGGAGGTAAATCACACCGTTAAAACCACAAAGGAGGTAGAGAAATATGGCAAAGAGAGGTAAAAAATATCAGGAAAGTTTAAAACTTATAGATAAAAATAAATTATATGATCCTGAAGAGGCAATGGCTTTAGTGCCTGAAATTGCAAAAGCTAAATTTGATGAAACAGTTGAACTTCATGTAAAACTTGGAGTAGATGGAAGACATGCAGATCAACAAGTTAGAGGTGCAGTATTACTCCCTCATGGTACAGGTAAGACTAAAAAAGTGTTAGTATTTGCTAAGGGAGATAAAGCTTCTGAAGCAGAAGCAGCTGGAGCAGACTATGTTGGTGCAGAAGACATGGTTGCTAAAATTCAAAATGAAAACTGGTTTGATTTTGATGCAGTTGTAGCGACACCAGATATGATGGGTATAGTTGGAAGATTGGGTAGAATTTTAGGACCTAAAGGGTTAATGCCAAATCCAAAATCTGGAACAGTTACTTTTGACATTGAAAAGGCAGTAAAAGAGATTAAAGCAGGTAAAGTTGAGTATAGATTAGATAAGACTAATATTATACATGTTCCTATTGGAAAAGTTTCATTTGGAAAAGAAAAACTTATGGATAACTTTAATACTATAATGGAAGCTATAATAAAAGCTAAGCCAGCTGCGGCAAAAGGTGCTTATTTAAAAAGTGTAACAGTAACAACTACTATGGGACCTGGAATAAAAATAAATTCAGCAAAAATTGTTAAATAAAAAGTGTTGACTTAATATACCGTTAGTGATATAATTACACTGTTGTAATTTAATATAGAAATTAAGCCGTAGACAGTAGGTGCTGATTATTCAGCTTAATTGGAGCCTACCGAGGTCATTGAGATAGATTGTATATGTTTTTTAAAATTGACTATACAAAGCCTCTCTATGTCTACGGTAGAGAGGCTTTTTAATTTATTGGAATCGGTTTGGCGCCACAGGCTTAATAGAGGAGGTGGACTTGATGTCAAAGAATTTAGAGATAAAAAAGGCTCAAGTTGAAGAAATCAAAGATAAACTTTCAAGAGCTCAGGCTGCAGTATTAGTTAATTATAGAGGATTAACTGTTGCTGAAGCTACTGAATTAAGAAAAAAATTCAGAGAAGCAGGTGTAGAGTACAAAGTTTATAAAAACAATTTGCTTAAAATAGCTATAAAAGGTACTGATTTTGAAGCTCTTGAAAAGGACTTGACTGGACCGAATGCTATTGCTTTTGGTTATGAGGATCCAGTTATGCCAGCGAAAATAGTAAAAGAGTTTTCTAAAAAGCACGAAGCTCTTGAACTAAAGTCAGGTATAGTAGAAGGAGAATATTGCGATTTAGAAAAAATCAAAGCCATTGCAGATATTCCATCAAAAGAAGTACTTATTGGAAAATTCCTTGGAAGTATCAAATCTCCTTTATCAAATTTTGCGTACTTATTGCAAGCTATCATTGATAAGAAAAATGAGGAAGGTAGCGCAGAAGCTTAATTAAAAAAGAAAAAATTCGGAGGTGTTTTAAAATGACTAAAGAGCAAATCATTGAAGCTATAAAAGGTATGACTATTTTAGAATTAAAAGAATTAGTAGAAGCTTGTGAAGAAGAATTTGGAGTATCAGCAGCTGCTCCAGTTATGGTAGCAGGTGCTGCAGCAGGTGGAGCAGAAGCTGCTGAAGAAAAATCAGAATTTGATGTAGTATTAGCAAGCGCTGGTGCTAAGAAGATTGGTGTAATCAAAGTAGTTAGAGAAATTACTGGTTTAGGATTAAAAGAAGCTAAAGAATTAGTAGACAGTGCTCCAAGTACAATTAAAGAGGCAGTATCTAAAGAAGAAGCTGAACAAATGAAAGCTAAGTTAGAAGAAGCAGGAGCGACTGTAGAGCTTAAGTAATTTAATATCATTTTAAAAGGCACTCCAGATTCATCTGGAGTACCTTTTTGTTTTATATCTAATTAAAAAACAGATTTTAATATGGGCTTTAAATATCGATGGTATATAGGTTGTATTTTGAACAAATGATTAATTTTGTAAGTTAATCTTTTTTATTTCAAAATTATAGTTGACAATGAAGTGAAGCTTGACATTATTTAGCTTTTATGTTACTATTGTATAATGCCATACATATGCGAAATTAAACATGTATAAAAAAGTATAAATTAACCAATAATATATAGGTAACATGAAAAAAGGAAAAAAATACTAGCAAGTTAAAGCCTTTATTAAAATCTGTTTTTTTATTTGATTTTTAATTAAATATAAAATTTACTTTTGTTGAAAGAAATTTTGTTTGATTATATAACTTTAGACATAAAAGGTTATATTGCAAAACCTTTTTATTTTACTATAAGGGGTGAATAATTAATGCCACATCCTGTTAAGGTCGGCAAAGGAACAAGAATGAGCTTTTCTAAAATCGATAAGGTGCTTGAAATGCCAAATCTTATCGAAATTCAGAAGAGGTCATACAAATGGTTTTTAGAAGAAGGTTTAATGGAAGCTTTTAACGACATATCTCCAATACAGGATTATACTGGGAATTTAATACTTGAATTTGTTGACTATTCATTAGATGGAAAACCTAAGTATGACCAAGAAGAATGTAAAGAAAGAGATGTAACATATGCTGTGCCGCTTAAAGTAAAGGTAAGATTTATAAACAAAGAAACTGGGGAAGTAAAAGAGCAGGAAGTTTTTATGGGCGATTTTCCGCTTATGACAGAAAAAGGGACCTTTATAATTAACGGTGCTGAAAGAGTAATTGTAAGCCAATTAGTAAGGTCACCAGGTCCATATTATTCAGTGCAAATAGATAAGACAGGTAAAAGATTATTTTCAACTACTGTTATTCCAAATAGAGGAGCTTGGCTTGAATATGAAACTGATTCAAACCAAATTATTTCTGTAAGGATAGATAGAACGAGAAAATTACCATTTACAGTATTTGTTAGAGCTCTTGGCTATGGAACAGACCAAGAAATTATAAATCTTTTTGGAGAAGATGAGAGATTATTAAAGACATTAGAGAAAGATAGTGTAAAGTCAAAGGAAGAAGGATTAATTGAAGTATATAAAAAACTTAGACCCGGAGAACCTCCAACTGTTGAAAGTGCTAGTAGTTTAATAAACTCTCTTTTCTTTGACCCTAAAAGATATGATTTAGCGAAAGTTGGGCGTTATAAATTTAATAAGAAACTTAGTTTAGTAGATAGGATAGTTGGATTTGTTGCAGCAGAAAATGTAGTTGATGAAAATACAGGAGAAATATTAGTTCAAGAAGGACAAAAAATTGATAAAGAAACAGCTCAAAAAATTGAAAATAGTGGAGTAAAATCAGTTAATATATATGGAGAAGATGAAAAAGTAGTAAAAGTAATAGGAAATAATTTTGTAGATATTAAGGCTCATATAGATTTTAATATTGATGATCTTAATATAACTGAAAAAGTACACTATCCAACTTTGAAAAAGATTTTAGAGACTTATACTACGGAAGAAGATATTAAAGAAGCATTAAGAGAAAAAATAGGCGAATTAGTTCCTAAGCATATAATTATAGACGATATTATAGCTACTATGAGTTATATATTAAATTTACCTCATGGGGTAGGAAGAGTAGATGATATAGACCATTTAGGAAATAGAAGACTTCGTTCAGTAGGAGAACTTCTTCAAAATCAGTTTAGAATTGGACTTTCAAGGATGGAAAGAGTTGTAAGAGAAAGAATGACTATTCAAGATATGGATACGATAACTCCTCAAGCTCTTATAAATATAAGACCTGTTGTTGCAGCTATTAAGGAGTTTTTTGGAAGCAGTCAGCTTTCTCAATTTATGGATCAGACGAATCCTCTATCAGAGCTTACACATAAGAGAAGATTGTCAGCATTAGGACCGGGTGGTTTATCTCGTGAAAGAGCTGGTTTTGAGGTAAGAGACGTTCATCATTCTCATTATGGAAGAATGTGTCCTATAGAAACTCCAGAAGGTCCTAATATAGGTCTTATAAACTCACTGAGTACTTATGCAAGAATAAATGAATATGGATTTATTGAAGCTCCTTACAGAAAAGTTGATAAAGAAAGAGGAGTAGTTACAGATGAAATAGAATATTTAACAGCTGATGAAGAAGAAAAGTATGTATTTGCTCAAGCAAATGAACCGTTAGATGAAGAAGGTAGATTTATAAATAAGAGAGTGGTTGCAAGACTAAGAGGTGGAGATATAGACGTTGTACCAAGTTCTGAAGTAGATTATGTTGATGTTTCTCCACAACAGATAGTTTCTGTTGCTACAGCTATGATTCCATTCCTTGAGAATGACGATGCTAACAGAGCGTTGATGGGTTCAAACATGCAGCGTCAAGCTGTGCCTCTTATTAAGACTGAATCTCCAATTATAGGTACTGGTATGGAGTATATTGCTGCTAAAGATTCTGGTACTGTAGTTGTTGCTAAAAATGATGGGATAGTAGAAAGAGTAACTGCAGATAAGATAATTGTAAAGAGACATTCTGATGGTGGAAAAGACGAATATAAACTGCTTAAATTTAAGCGTTCAAATCAAGGAACTTGTATCAATCAAAAACCTTTAGTGGATAATGGGGATGAAGTTAAAGCTGGGGAAATTATTGCAGATGGACCATCTACAGATAATGGAGAAATTGCACTTGGAAAGAATTTATTAGTAGGATTTATGACTTGGGAAGGTTATAACTATGAGGATGCTATTCTTTTAAGTGAAGAATTAGTAATGAATGATGTACTTACTTCTATTCATATAGAGGAATATGAAGCAGAGGCGAGAGATACAAAGCTTGGACCTGAAGAAATTACAAGAGATATACCAAATGTAGGAGAAGATGCATTAAAGAATTTAGATGAGAGAGGAATTATTAGAATAGGTGCAGAAGTTACTTCTGGGGATATACTTGTAGGTAAAGTAACTCCAAAAGGTGAAACAGAACTTACAGCAGAAGAAAGACTACTAAGAGCAATATTTGGAGAAAAGGCTAGAGAAGTTAGAGATACTTCTTTAAAGGTGCCACATGGAGAATCAGGTATAATTGTAGATGTGAAAGTGTTTACTAGAGAAAATGGAGACGAATTACCTCCTGGAGTTAATGTCTTGGTAAGGGTATATATTGCTAAGAAGAGAAAGATAAGCGTTGGAGATAAAATGGCTGGACGTCATGGTAATAAGGGTGTTATTTCTAGAATATTGCCTGTTGAAGATATGCCATTCCTTGAAGATGGTACTCCACTTCAAGTAGTACTTAATCCTCTTGGTGTACCTTCACGTATGAATATCGGTCAGGTTTTAGAGGTTCATCTCGGTCTTGCTGCTAAAAAATTAGGATGGAAAGTTGCTACTCCAGTATTTGATGGAGCTAAAGAAACTGATATAGCTGAGCTTTTAGAAGAATGTGGGTATCCAGTTGATGGTAAGTTACAGCTTTATGACGGAAGAACTGGAGAACCATTTGATAATAGAGTAACTGTTGGATATATGTATATGTTAAAACTTCATCATTTAGTTGACGATAAGATTCATGCAAGAAGTACAGGACCATACTCACTTGTAACACAACAACCTCTTGGAGGTAAAGCTCAATTTGGTGGACAAAGATTCGGTGAAATGGAAGTTTGGGCATTAGAAGCGTATGGAGCTGCTCATACTCTACAAGAAATATTGACTGTAAAATCTGATGATGTCGTAGGACGTGTTAAAACTTATGAAGCTATAGTTAAGGGTGAAAACATTCCAGAGCCGGGAATTCCTGAATCGTTTAAAGTATTAATTAAAGAGCTTCAGAGTTTATGTTTGGATGTTAAGGTATTATCAGAAAATGCAGATGAAATAGAAATTAAAGAAAATGACGATGATGATGCAAGTGAAATAGATTTATTAATTGATAGTGATAACGCATACCAAAATAATAAGGACAATGAAAGTGCTGATAAAAGTGTTCAAGAAAATAATGTAGATGATGAAAAAAATAATTATTCTGTAAAAGATGATAGTTATGATATAAATTATAATAATTCTAACAGCTATGACGATTAATGATTATTAAACTATCTAATTATTTTACATTATAATAAAGAAGGGAGAGAAACTCCTTGTTCGAACTTAATAGTTTTGATTCAATAAAGATCGGTTTAGCTTCACCAGAAAAAATTAGACAATGGTCAAGGGGAGAAGTAAAAAAACCCGAAACTATTAATTATCGTACTTTGAAACCTGAAAAAGAAGGATTGTTTTGTGAAAAGATATTTGGACCTACAAAAGATTGGGAATGTCATTGTGGAAAATACAAAAGAGTAAGATATAAAGGTGTAATATGTGATAAATGTGGTGTTGAAGTAACAAAGTCTAAAGTTAGACGTGAGAGAATGGGGCATATAGAACTTGCTGCCCCAGTATCTCACATATGGTATTTTAAGGGAATACCAAGTAGGATGGGGATACTGCTTGATATGTCTCCAAGGTCTTTAGAAAAAGTTTTATATTTTGCTTCTTATATTGTAATAGACCCAGGTAATACTCCTTTGAGCTTTAAGCAATTATTGACTGAGAAAGAATACAGAGAATACAGAGATAAATATGGAAATGCCTTTAAAGCAGGAATGGGAGCAGAAGCTATAAAAGAGATACTTCAAAAAATTGATTTGGAACAATTATCTAAAGAATTAAAAATTAAATTAAAAGAAAGTTCAGGTCAAAAAAGAGTTAGAACAATAAGAAGATTAGAAGTTGTAGAAGCTTTCAGACAGTCAGGTAATAAGCCAGAGTGGATGATTTTAGATGTAATTCCAGTTATACCTCCAGACCTTAGACCAATGGTTCAACTTGATGGAGGCAGGTTTGCAACTTCAGACTTGAATGACTTATATAGGAGAGTTATTAATAGAAATAACAGATTAAAAAGACTTTTAGAACTTGGAGCACCAGATATAATAGTTAGAAATGAAAAGAGAATGCTTCAAGAAGCAGTAGATGCACTTATAGATAATGGTAGAAGAGGAAGACCTGTTACTGGACCGGGTAACAGACCATTAAAATCATTATCAGATATGCTAAAAGGAAAGCAAGGAAGATTCCGTCAAAATCTTTTAGGTAAACGTGTTGACTATTCTGGACGTTCTGTTATAGTTGTTGGACCAGAGCTTAAATTTTATCAGTGTGGATTGCCAAAGAAAATGGCTCTTGAGCTTTTTAAACCATTTGTCATGAAAAAGTTAGTTGAAGATGGTTATGTTCACAATATTAAAAGTGCTAAGAGAATGGTAGAAAGAGTAAAGCCTGAAGTTTGGGATGTATTAGAAGATGTTATAAAAGAGCATCCTGTACTACTTAACCGTGCTCCGACACTTCACAGACTTGGCATTCAAGCATTTGAACCAATTTTAGTCGAAGGTAAAGCTATAAAACTTCATCCTCTTGTTTGTACAGCTTATAATGCCGACTTTGACGGAGACCAAATGGCAGTCCATGTACCTTTAACAGTTGAAGCTCAAGCTGAAGCAAGATTTTTAATGCTTTCTGTTAATAATATTTTAGCACCTAAAGATGGTTCACCTATTACTACACCTACACAGGATATGGTTTTAGGTAGTTATTATTTAACTATCGAAGTTGAAGGTGAACCTGGAGCCGGAATGATATTTAAAGATTATGAAGAAATGCTCATGGCGTATGAAAATAAAGTTGTAGGGCTTCATTCAAGGGTTAAGGTCAGAAGAAAACTTCACAAAGATGACCCGGGAAAATTAGTTGAAAGTACTGTAGGAAGATTTATTTTCAATGAAAAGATACCTCAAGACCTTGGATTTGTAGATAGAAGTAAAGATAAATATTCACTTGAAATAGATACATTAGTTGATAAGAAATTCCTCGGTAAAATTATCGATAAATGTTTTAGAAAGCATGGTAATACAGTTACAGCAATGATGCTTGACCATATAAAGGCTTTAGGATTTAAGTTTTCAACACGTGGTGCTATTACTATAAGTGTATCAGATATGGAAATACCTAAAGAAAAGGAAAGACTTATTTCTGAAGCTGAAGAAAAAGTAGATAAATATAAAAAGGCATATAGAAGAGGTTTAATATCTGATGAAGAAAGATATGAAAATGTAATTAAGACATGGCAGGAAACTACAGCTAAAGTTACTGATGCTTTGATGAACAACTTGGGTAGATTAAATAATGTGTATATTATGGCTCACTCAGGAGCGAGAGGTAGTAAAAACCAGATAAGACAGCTGGCTGGTATGCGTGGACTTATGGCAAATGCAACTGGTCATACTGTTGAGATACCTATTAAATCAAACTTCCGTGAAGGTCTTTCAGTTCTTGAATATTTTATATCTACAACAGGTGCTAGAAAAGGGTTGGCAGATACAGCACTTAGAACTGCAGACTCAGGTTATTTGACAAGAAGGTTAGTAGATGTAAGTCAAGATGTAATAGTTAGAGAAATAGATTGTGGTACAGATGAAGGTACAGAAGTTACTGCATTTATGGATGGTAACGAACTTATTGAACCGTTATTTGATAGAATAGCTGGAAGATATGCAAAAGAAGATGTTGTCCATCCTGAAACTAAAGAAGTTTTAGTAAGAGAAGATGAGATGATTACAGAAGATATAGCTGAAAAGATTATAGAAGCAGGTATTAAAAAAGTTAAGATTAGAACAGTTCTTAATTGTAAGACACGTCATGGTGTTTGTGCTAAGTGTTATGGTAAAAACCTTGCTACAGGAAAGCCTGTTAATGTAGGTGAGGCAGTAGGTATAATAGCAGCTCAGTCAATAGGTGAGCCGGGTACTCAGCTTACAATGAGAACATTCCATACTGGTGGAGTTGCTGGTGCAGATATTACTCAAGGTCTTCCAAGGGTAGAAGAATTGTTTGAAGCTAGAAAACCAAAAGGACTTGCTATTATTTCAGAGATAGATGGAGTTGTAACTATAAAGGATACAAAGAAAAAACGTGAAGTAATTGTAACGTCAGATGATGGAGAAGTTAAAACTTATCAGATAGCATATGGTTCAAGAATAAAAGTTAAAGAAGGACAGTACATTAAGGCTGGAGATGAGTTGTCTGAAGGTTCTGTCAATCCGCATGATATATTGAGGATAAAAGGTGCTCAAGGTGTTGAAGAATATCTAACTAAGGAAGTACAAAGAGTTTATAGAATGCAAGGTGTTGACATTAATGATAAACACATCGAAATAATAGTTAAGCAAATGCTTTCTAGAGTTAGAATTGAAGAACCTGGAGATACTAATTTACTTCCTGGTGGACTTGTAAGTATTCATGAATTAGAAGATGAAAACAATAGAGTTATAGCAGAAGGTGGTAAACCAGCTACATTTAAGAGAGTTCTTTTGGGTATAACAAAAGCTTCGTTAGCTACAGAGTCATTTTTATCTGCTGCTTCTTTCCAAGAAACTACTCGTGTATTAACTGAAGCTGCAATAAAAGGGAAAGAAGATAAACTTATAGGACTTAAGGAAAATGTAATAATTGGTAAACTTATCCCAGCTGGAACGGGAATGAAGAGGTATAGAAATATTGCTATATCATTAAATGAAGAAAAAATACCTATGGATAATAATATTGAGTAGAGAATAGATTCTATGTAAATATGTTGACATATAAGGGTATTGGTGTTAAAATGATATAGTGTGCAAATTGAGTATAGTTGACTTTTGATACTACTTGAAGGATTACATATTAATCTATGTAATCCTTCGAGGAGTTTAAAAAGGAGGATGCTATATGCACCTTATGGAACTTAAAAAACAAAACAAATTAAAAGTTGGTACAAAGCAGTCTACTAGAGCACTTAATGAAGACAAAGTTGCAACTTTATTTGTAGCGAAAGATAGCGAACAGCATGTAGTTAGAAATATAATTGAAATTGCTAAAGAAAAAAATGTTCAAATAGTATATGTAGATTCTATGAAGAAACTTGGAAAAGCATGTGGGATTGATGTTGGTGCTGCAACTGCAGTAATTTTAAAGTAAGTACTGGTTGCTACGCACAATTTAAAATATAATATGGGATACTTGGAAGGAGGTGTAGAGGAATGCCAACAATAAACCAGTTAGTACGCAAAGGTAGAGAGAAAGTTGAAAAGAAATCAACAGCTCCTGCTTTACAAAGAGGTTTTAACTCATTAAAAAGAGTTCCTACTAAAATGAGTTCACCGCAGAAAAGAGGAGTATGTACTGCTGTAAAGACTGTTACTCCTAAAAAGCCTAACTCAGCTCTTAGAAAGGTTGCCAGAGTAAGACTTACAAATGGTATAGAAGTTACAGCTTATATACCAGGTATAGGACATAACCTACAAGAGCACAGTGTTGTTTTGATAAGAGGTGGAAGGGTAAAAGACTTACCAGGTGTTAGGTATCATATCGTGAGAGGTACTCTTGATACAGCAGGAGTACAAAACAGAATGCAAGGAAGATCTAAGTACGGTACTAAGAAACCTAAGAAGAAGTAACTTTAAAATGCCGAAGTTTAAGATAGTATATACCTCCTCCTTTTTAGGAGGGGTTTTATATAATATATATAATCATTAGCACTACGGCAATTTGTAAGGTTGTCGAGTACCGATGAATAAAAAAATTTTTGGGAGGGAAGTAAAGTGCCGAGAAAAGGTAATGTGCCAAAGAGAGAAGTATTACCAGATCCTATTTACGGTAGTAAGGTAGTAACAAAACTAATTAATAATATAATGTTAGATGGTAAAAAGGGAACTGCTCAAAGAATAGTATACGGAGCTTTTGATATTATAAGAGAGAGAACTGGCAAAGAACCTTTAGAGGTTTTTGAAGAAGCTATGAATAACGTTATGCCAGTTTTAGAAGTTAAAGCTAGACGTGTTGGTGGTGCTAACTATCAAGTTCCTGTAGAAGTTAGACCAGAAAGAAGACAAACATTAGGATTGAGATGGCTAGTTAACTATGCTAGACAAAGAGGAGAAAAAACAATGGTAGAAAGACTAGCTAAAGAAATTATGGATGCTGCTAACAATACAGGTGCTGCAGTTAAGAAGAAAGAAGATACTCATAAAATGGCAGAAGCTAACAAGGCATTTGCTCATTATAGATGGTAATAATAATACTGAGAAAGTTAATATAGATTTAATTAAGATGTATTACTATAATAATATATATTTGATTCCTATAGCATGTTAAAAGAAGGGAGGAACAAAGGTGTCTAGAGCCTTTCCTTTAGAAAAAACGAGAAACATTGGTATTATGGCCCACATAGACGCTGGGAAGACGACTACAACAGAAAGAATTCTTTTCTATACAGGTAGAGTTCATAAAATAGGGGAAGTTCATGAGGGAGCTGCTACAATGGACTGGATGGAGCAGGAGCAAGAAAGAGGTATAACAATTACTTCTGCTGCAACAACAGCTCAATGGCTTGGTCACAGAATAAATATTATAGATACACCGGGTCACGTGGACTTTACTGTTGAAGTTGAAAGATCTTTGAGAGTATTAGATGGTGCAGTTGCTGTTTTCTGTGCTAAGGGTGGTGTTGAGCCACAATCAGAAACAGTATGGAGACAAGCTGATAAGTATGGAGTACCAAGAATTGCATTTGTCAATAAAATGGATATAGTTGGTGCAGATTTTTACAATGCAGTACAAATGATGAAAGATAGATTAAAAGCAAATGCTGTGCCAATTCAGCTGCCTATAGGTGCTGAAGATACATTTGTTGGTATTGTAGACCTTGTAGAAATGAACGCTAGAATATATAAAGATGATTTAGGTAAAGAAATGGAAACTACAGAAATACCTGCTGATATGAAAGAAAAAGCAGAAGAATATAGATTAGCTTTAGTTGAAGCGGTTGCTGAAACAGATGAAGAATTAATGATGAAGTATCTTGAAGGAGAAGAATTAACTGTTGATGAAATAAAAGCAGGACTTAGAAAAGCAACTATAAACAATATGATTGTTCCGGTTCTTTGTGGTTCAGCTTATAAGAATAAGGGTGTTCAATTATTGCTTGATGCAGTAGTTGAATATTTACCTTCTCCATTAGATATACCACCAGTTAAAGGTATATTAGTAGATACTGAAGAAGAAGCTGAGAGAAAAGCAGATGACAATGAGCCATTTGCTGCATTAGCTTTCAAAATCATGGCAGACCCATATGTTGGAAAACTTGCATTCTTTAGAGTTTATTCTGGAACTTTAGAATCAGGTTCATATGTATATAATTCAACTAAAGGTAAGAAGGAAAGAATAGGTCGTATACTTGAAATGCATGCTAATAAAAGACAAGAAATTAGCAAAGTTTATGCTGGAGATATAGCAGCAGCAGTTGGTCTTAAGTATACAACTACTGGAGATACTCTTTGTGACGAAAAGAATCAAATAATTCTTGAGTCAATGGAATTCCCAGAGCCAGTTATAAAAGTTGCTATTGAACCTAAGACAAGAGCAGGACAAGAAAAAATGGGTATGGCTTTAGCTAAATTAGCTGAAGAAGACCCAACATTCAAGACATATACTGATGAAGAAACTGGACAAGTAATTATTGCTGGTATGGGAGAACTTCATCTTGAAATTATAGTTGACAGATTGTTAAGAGAGTTTAAAGTTGAAGCGAACATAGGTAAACCACAAGTTGCATATAAAGAAACTATTACTAAGCCTGTTGATGTAGAAGCTAAGTTTGCTAGACAGTCTGGTGGTAGAGGTCAATACGGTCACGTTAAGATTAAAGTTACTCCTAAAGAAAGAGGTACAGGTTACGAATTTGTTAACTCAATCGTTGGAGGAGTTATTCCTAAAGAATACATTCCAGCAGTTGATGCAGGTATAAGAGAAGCTATGGAAAATGGTGTACTTGCTGGATATGAAGTAGTTGACTTGAAGGTTGAATTATATGATGGTTCATACCATGAAGTTGACTCATCTGAAATGGCTTTCAAAATAGCAGGTTCTATGGCAATTAAAGATGCTTTGAAGAAAGGTGACCCAATTCTTTTAGAACCATATATGAAAGTTGAAGTAGTTGTACCAGAAGAGTACTTGGGAGATGTAATGGGTGACCTTAACTCAAGAAGAGGTAAGCTTGAAGGTATGGAAGCAAGAGCAGGTGCGCAAGTAATTAGAGCTTATGTACCACTTGCTGAAATGTTTGGTTATGCAACAGACCTTCGTTCAAAATCACAAGGTCGTGGTAACTATACTATGCAATTTAGTCACTATGAACCAGTACCAAACAATATAGCTCAAAAAATTATTGAAGGTAAGTAGCAAATTACAGACAGCAGTAATAGATGATTATTTAATAATCATCTATTGCTAGTTGTCTGGTTTAGAATAAATATTTACATTAAGAAGGAGGAAGAAAGATGGCAAAGGCAAAATTTGAGAGAACGAAGCCACACGTAAACATAGGAACAATAGGTCACGTAGACCATGGTAAGA
>NZ_FRAJ01000029.1 GCF_900142285.1 Caminicella sporogenes DSM 14501
TTTTTTTTGCTAAAGTTATTCCAAGAATACTCATAGTCATTACTAAGTCATGATAAGCTGTAATATGCATTCCCTTTTTTAAATTATTTACAGTTAATACTTGATTGTTTTTAGTTACAATTTGCGTATCGTTATTAATGAGTAGCATTACTTCATCTGTCAAGAACCTTGGAAGTTTTTTCATCTATACGAATATCTGTAATTTTTCCATCTTTTACTGCTATATCTTTAAGTACTTCTATTGTCTGAGCAGTTCCAATTGGTGGAAAACTTCTTGTTAGAATTGGTTCATAAAAGACTCTTATTTCATCTCCTTTCTTTAAATCTTTTAAAGCTACTAATGTATTATCTATTGGATTTTTTATTTTTGTATCTTTAGTTATATTTAAAGCTATAATGTCATAACCGACATTTTTCAATTGCTTTCCTTTTACTAAAATTCTTGTTCTTTCATTTATTTTTTGAATTTCTACAATTTTTCCAGTTGTTTCTAAAATAGATAAGTTTTCAATAGAATTTTTTTTATTATTAATATGTATAGTACCAGTTTCATCTCTAATTACATCTATTTTTAGTATGTCTGTTATAAAGTTTAACGGTACATAAGTTTTTCCATCTTTAATTTCTGGAGCTGTTCCAAGAGCTATTGGAGACATCCTGCCAAATGTATATTGATCTTTATCTATTTTTACCATAATCCAATGAGCTCCTTTTGTAATTTCAATTTCTCTATTTTCAGCATTCCACTTTAACTGGTATCCTAAAGTTTCAACAATTAGTCTTAATGGAAGCATTGTGACACCATTTTTTTTCATATAGACTTTCGTTTCTTCATGATTTAATGCCTTATTATTAATTATAAGATTTATGTGAGTTTTTTTAAAAGAATCTTGTTGTTTAATACTTAAAGTGGTGATTGGTTCATTTATCACTTTGTTTGGATTATATTCTGCAAATGAGAAAGACATACTTGATGCCAGTGTTATTCCCATTAATGTTATTCCTATTAATTTTTTTGATTTCATGATTCATCTCTCCTTTTTGTATTTTTCATTTGATTAGACAGAAGAAATCATAAAAAAGTTCCATAGAATTTTCTATTTTAAAATATTTTTTCAATTGTGAAATATATACAGCACGAAATAAAATAAAAAGGAGTTTTATGTTAAATTTTGTTATTTAAAGGAAAATTTACATAATAATTTAGTGTTTTAAAAAGAAAAAATTGTTATAATTTAATTATTAGTTTATATTTTCTAATTATCTATTGGGGGGATAATAGTGGATATTAACAGCAGAATTGTTGAAGTAAATGAAGCTAATATTTTTATATCTTATGAAGAAATTGAACAAAAATTAAAAGTGACAATTGATTTTGAAAAATTAAAATTATGTACATTTAAAAAAGAAAGAAATAATAATTATGTTATGATAGTAAAAATCCCCATAAAGAATAATAGTTATGAAGGGATTAAGTTACTTTTAACAGTTTCAATACCAAGTAATGTTTTTAAATATGTAATTATTCCACTACAAAATCGAACAAATGTAAAAAATAATAATGATAAAGTAAAATGTGATTTAATAAGAAATGAAATAATAAAAGTGAATCTTGAGAGTAACAAAATTAAAATTATACTTGATTTGAATAAGATAAGAAATCTAAGTTCAAGTAGACTTATTACGGATTCATTAAAAGCAATTCATAGAACTTATTTTAGAGGTAAAGTTAAAGAAGGAAAATATAAGGGTTTAATTTCTGAATTAGAATTATTTATTCCTAATAAGTTTTTTATAGATAATAATATAAATTCTTATTGTGAAAAAGAAAGAAAAACAAAAAATAAATTTAATATTTCCAAAAAAAATAAATCTTATTTTAAGAATAATGTGAGATATTATAATCCTGATAATCCATACATAAAAGAAGCAAAGGATGGAGCATTTAGATGTTGTGAAAATTGTTATTATTTAAATGAAAATCAGTTTTGTAGTATCCATGAAACTAAAGTTAATTTAGATAATGTATGTAAAAGATTTTATTATGTAAAAGTTTACAGAGGTGGAGGATGGTCACCCAAATAAAATAATTTTAGAATACAAATGCAAAATTAATAGAAAAAATATTGACAATTTATTGAAGTGAAATTATAATAAAATCAAACAATAGAAAAACAATGCAACATTAATAGAAAGGGATGTATTGTAAAATGGCAAAAGATTATATCTATTATATTTTAACTATGAAAACTCCTACACAAGAGTTTAAAGAAAAAGGTTTTAAGAATTTTAAAGAAGATATTGAAGCAGGAGTAAGAATTTTTAATGCACAACTTAAAAATGAAAAAGAACTTGTACTTCTCGATGTTGAAGATTCAGAAATTTATTTAATGCTTATAACCGAACCAAAAGAAGATAAACAATATACTTTAAAAGATTTAGTTATATTTAGTAGGATTATGTATAATACACTTAACTGGAATAAATATACAAGGGAAGAAAATACACTATTTTATTCTAAAAGAACAGAAAAACTTGAAATATCAAGTGCTGAGGAGATTATTTGTGAGTTTGGATTAATTCCATATGACTATATGGATGAAGATGATTTAGAGAGCATAGAGCATGAACCAATTGAGATTGAGGAAATAGATGAAGAAGAAGGATTTTTTGATTATATTTCTGATGAACAAGCGATAGCAGTATTCAATTACTTGTTAAAAGTCCAAGATATAGGTGATGCTTATTCAATTGAAAGAAAAAAACATACTATAAATAAAATAAAAAAGATTTTAGAAGAATGGATATAAATATTTCAAGATTACTTATTGATAGGAGGAATGATTTATGGCTGGGTATTCAAAAATATACTTTATTGGTGGAAAAGGTGGTTTTCTAGGAGCAGATGGAATTAATCCAATTGCTCTACAAATATGGCAAGGAGAAGGTAATAGGCAGTGGCTTGAAGCTCATTATTTTGATAATAAATTATCGCCAATAGGAAATATAAATACTATTATTCCTGAAGGACCTGATCATCCAAATGCACTAATTGATGCTTGTATAGCTTTTGCACCAAAATTATTTAAAGGTTGTAAATCATTACCTAAAGTTGCTGAAAAGTTACAAAACGAGACAAGATTAGATTTTGATATTCGTAGAGATGATATTCTTAAGGAATGGGAGCAATTGAGAGAAGAAGCAAGAGAAATATATGAAAATTTAGTAATATATGTAGCAGAATTAAAACCATTAATTAAGTAAATTTATATTGTTATATGTAAAATAATATTATATGAATTAAATAATAAGTATATTAGCTCATAGTAGCTATTTGTTAGAATATACAATTTATATCAATTTTTAAAAATAAAATATAATTTAATGTAGATGATTTTTTAAAGAATTGGAGTTATGTATATCATTGATAAAGAATTTAATTGGACTTATGTAAAAATGTATAGAAGCAATTAGAGCTACAAATGGTGTAATCATAACTGCTTCAGAAAATAAAATTAATGAAGCAAGAAAATATTTAGCTCAAAGAGGATTTTATGTAGAACCTACCACAGCTGCAACTTTTGCCGGATTTTTAGAATACTATAACGAAAATAAGTATCATTTAACTGGTAAAATAGTTATTCCTTTATGTGGAGCAGGATTAAAAAAAGAATAGATAATTAAAACTCCTTTTTGCTTTTATTTTTGTCAGAAAGGAGTTTTTTATTTTCAATTAAGCACAAATTTTTTACATTATTTTATTTACCTTCTATTATTATTAAACTTAATTGACTTCTATTTAAAAATCTTATTGGTAATGAGCTTGTTCCTAGTCCGCTGTCAATATACAGTGTAGTGTTGTTATTTATTTTAAATATTCCTTTGTCGTATTTTGGGAAAAGACCTTGTCCAGGTATAATAATACAGCCAATTATGGGAAACCTTACTTGTCCTCCATGAGTATGTCCACATAATATTAAATCTACCATTTTTATATTTTTATGTTTTATTACATTTGGTGAATGTGATAGTAATAATGTAAAAATATTTTTGTTGATATTATTTAAAATCTTATCCAAATTATCACGATTTGAATAAGAATCATCTATACCACAAATATTTATTGAGGTACCATTTTTAACAAAAGATGAACTAGTATTATTTAATACTTTTACTTTCATTTTACTAAGTTGTTTTGAAATTTCATAAAATTTACCAGACCTCCATTCGTGATTTCCAGATACATAGTAAATATTTTTGTTAATCTTTAGAAGTTCTTTAATAAAGGAATATATATACTCAAAATTTTTTGTTTTGCTATCAATTAAATCTCCTGTTATAACAATGATATCGGCATGAGCATCTTTTATTTTTTTTAGAAGATTTTTATTGTTGTTTGGAAATTTTTTATTATGTATATCAGTTAACTGTAGTATTTTAATTTTAGTATTTTTATCAATTTTATTAGTTTTGATTGATACAAAATTAACTTTAGGAAAATTAATTTGATAATAATTATATAAAAATAGTATAATCATAGTAATTAGCAATATATTTAAAAATTTTATTTCCATTTTTATCCCTTCTTTTATGTTTTTTATATATATTTTATAGTTTTCAACAGTTATTATATCATTAAATATTATCATATTTTAAAAAAGAAAACTATTTTAGTTAAATAATCTATTTTGATTATATTAGCATTGGAGATTAAATGAAATATCTGAAATTTTTACAAAAAAATATGAAAAATTTTTGAATTAATATTATAATAAAGTCTGACTGTAAAATTATTTATAACTAAGAAATAGGAGTGTGATTTATGACGAATGTAAAAGTTGTAATTATTGCTGTTTTTATTGTATTAGCTATGTTAGCAGGATTTATTTATAAGAGCAACAAACCTAAAATACCTGTAAAAGAATATGAGGCATTATGTCTTGAACTAGCAAAAATTGATGACCAAATTGCAAGAAATGAGTTAGAAGGTAATACGATTAATGGGAAAAAGGTTGTTTTTCCTCCAAAAGATGAGTCGATTAAATATCGATATGAAGTATTTCTTGATATGTATAAAAAATATAGTCGTGAAGATTTAGAAAAAGAAAAGGAGCATTTATTAAAACGTCTTGAAACATCAAAACAATATTTGAATGAAGAATCTCAAGATTTAGAGCTTATACTTCAATAATTGTTATAGTATCGGTTTTTAATTAAATGAAAATATTTTGTAAACTAATTTTTGATAAGAATTTTTAATTTGATTTTTAAAAGAGGAAATTGCATAATTAATTTTTTTATACTATAGTTTACTAAAAATGAGATTTTAAATTTCAAATTTATTGAATTAATTGCAACTTCCTCTTTTACTTTTGAATTTAAAGGCTTCTGATTTGTTTTAAAAATTTTATAGTTCGTAAATTTTTAGGGTTATTAAATATTTCATCGGGAGTTCCCTGTTCAATAATTTTTCCATCATCCATAAATACTATTTTATCGGCAGCTTCTTTAGCGAAACCCATTTCATGAGTAACTATTATCATAGTCATATGTTTATCTGCTAAACTTTTAATAACATCTAATACTTCTCTTACTAATTCGGGGTCGAGGGCAGATGTAGGTTCGTCAAATAACATTATCTTTGGATTTACAGCCATAGCTCTACCTATAGCAATTCTCTGTTGTTGACCACCTGATAATTTTGAAGGATAACAGTCCTTTTTATCTAATAAGCCAACTAAATTTAATATTTTTAAAGCAATATTTTTTGCTTCCAGATAATTTATTTTTTTAACTACAATTAAAGGTTCCATAATATTTTCTATAGCAGTTTTATTTTTAAATAGATTATAGTTTTGAAATACCATAGAAGTAGATTTTCTAAGTTTATGTATTTGTTTTTTTGTTATTGTTTCAGTATTTATTTTTAGATTATCAATTTCAATTTCACCTTTGTCAGGTCTTTCTAAATAATTTATGCATCTTAAAAGAGTAGATTTTCCAGTACCAGAAGGACCTATTATTGCAACAACTTGTCCTTTTTTTATTTCAAGGTTGATACCTTTTAAGACTTTTAGACCATTGAAGCTTTTGTAAAGATTTTTAATTTTTATCATTATTAACACATCCTAATAAGCTTTGTTCATTATTAGTTCTAATTTTTTTTGTAAATATTCAAATAAAGATATAATACTCCAGTATATAATTATAACATCAGTAAAAGCTTCAAAAAATCTATAAGCTGATGCCCCTTCCATTTGAGCTGTAGCCATTAATTCAGTCACTCCTAATGTAAAAGCAAGTGAAGATCCCTTTATAATATCAATAAAGTTATTAGATAGAGCAGGGATAGCAACTCTTGCAGCTTGAGGAAGAATAATTCTCCTCATTGCTTGAAGATAAGTCATTCCTACAGATAAACATGCTTCCATTTGACCTTTATCTACAGATGAAATAGCTCCTCTAATAGTTTCGGACATATATGCAGAAGAATTTAAACTAAGACCTATTATTGAGGTAGTAAAGCCATTCATTCCTTTTAAACTTGGAAAAATTTGAACTAATCCAAAATATAAGAAGAATAATTGAGCAATTAAAGGTGTTCCTCTAAAAAAAGAGACATATACTTTTACAATTGGATACAATATTTTTATTTTATTTTCAGTAATTAATGTAATAATTATAGCAATAAATAAACCTAAGAATAAAGATAATATAGACATACTCAATGTTACATGTAGATATTTTAACATTAATGGAAGTAAATTTAATGCAAAATCAAAACTAAAAGTTTGCATATTTACACCTCCATAGAGAAAATGGAGTAGTTTCAAAGATTTATTTAAATATAATTGTTTCGACATTAACGAAAATTTTATTTTTTGGTTGTATCTAAATTGAACCATTTATTGGATAATTGAGTTAATGTTCCATCTTCATGCATTGATTTAATTGCTTTATTAATTTCTTTTATAATTTGTTTATTACTGTCATTTTTTAGAAAAGGATAAGCGTTTATTTCAGTTCCTATTTCTGTGTTTACTCCCATTAATTTCACTTTTAAATTTCCCTGCTTTATAACAGTTTGAGATTTTATTGCAGCTTGCCAACATGCATCAAGTCTTCCAGTTTCAACTTCTTTTTCTAAAGGAGCTCCATCATATAAAACAATATTAAGACCAAGTTTATATTTTTCGTTTAGTTCTTTTAAAGTTTTTTCTCCATTTCCACCTAACCAAGCACCTACCTTTTTACCTTTAAGGTCTTCTATTGTTTTAAATGGACTATCTTTTCTTATTATGAAATCATATTTGCTAAAAGCATATGGTTCTGTAAAATAATATTTTTCTTGTCTATCTTTTCTGATAGAAATTTGATGAGCAATTGTATCAATTTGTCCAGCATCTAGCATACCAAAAAGTCCACTGAATTTAGATACTATAAATTCAACCTTGTATCCAGTTCTTTTGGATAATTCCTTCCAAACGTCAATTTCAAATCCTTGAATTTTACCATCTTGTTGAAAACACCATGGATTATAAGTTCCACCTGTACCTACTTTTATAATCTTTTCTGTAGGTGTATTGTTACTACTTGTAGTAGTTTTACTACATCCTATAAACATTACAGTTGTTATAATTGTTAAAATTAAAGTTATTGCTATTTTTTTGAACATAATAAAACCTCCTTTTTTATTTAATTTTATTATTAAGTTTATTTATATATCCAAATATATCCAAGTTTAAAACTTAAGTTACATGAGTTAAAATGGTTGCAAAAGAAGTATGTTTATATCCTTTAAATATTAAATCTGAATGTATTTCATCAGATATTACTATAATATTGTTTTTTATACAAAGCTTTCCAAGTTCTTTTAATTCATTTTTAGACCATACTCTGCCTACAGGATTGTGAGGATTATAGAGGAGAATTAATTTAACTTTAAAATCAATTTTTTTCTCTAAATCATTGAAATTCATAGTATACTTTATACCATCAAATTTTAAAGGATTATTTACAATTTTACATTTATTGTTAATTATAGATTAAAAAAAGAGGATAAAACGTTCTTTTAAACCATCCCATTTAAGAGAATTGGTATTAAAGCGTTTAATAACTTTATCAAAATTGTATTGCATAAAAAATTTCTCCTTATCAATTTTTAGATTTATTTATAAATCAAAAAAGCAAAATTTTTTATAGTGAGATATGTTGAAATTTTACCTAAGCTTTAATAATTTTTACTATCGCTATTTATTATAAATTTCACAATCTATATTTTACTTTGTAGTTATCAGTTAGTCCAATTTAAAAATTTTATAGAAAATATTCATTTATAAATTAAGTAAATTTTATATCAAGAGAAAAATATAATTTATACAATATAAAGTTATTGTTAAGCAAACAAAAAGCAGATTTATGACAATATTACCAAGGAGGTTTATTATATAAAAATTTTTAAAGTATAGGAAATGTTTAATAATATGAAAAATTTAAAAATATAAAAAGATAGCATGTATTAATATTAAAAAAATTTATAACTTTTTTAAAAAGATAGAAAGTTTCTATTAGCTCTTGCTTGAGGTATTTTATATAATTGCTAAGGGAGGGAGGATAAATTGAAGAGAAGTAGAGAAATTATTTTGCTTTCACATTGTATACTTAATGCTAATTCTAAAGTTGAAGGATTAAGTGAATATTCAGGAGTGCTTTTTGAGTTGACTAATTTAATAATTAAAAGAGGAATAGGTATTATTCAGCTTCCTTGTCCTGAAATGCTTATGTATGGCATAAAGAGATGGGGACATGTAAAAGAACAATTTGATACACCATATTTTAGAGAAAAATGTAGAAAGTTAATACAGCCAATAGTAAATCAGCTGATAGACTATAAAAATAGTGGTTACAAAATACTTGGAGTAATAGGTATAGATGGAAGTCCAAGTTGTGGAGTTAATAAAACATGTTCTGGCAATTGGGGAGGAGAGTTTTTAAATAATAAACTGTTAGTTGATAAAATCCATAATTTGAAATTTATAAATGCTTCGGGAATATTTATAGAGGAAATGAAAAAAATATTTAGAGAAAATAATTTAAGTATATCATTTACAGCATTAGATGAAACGAATATTAATGGTAGTATTAATAAAATAAAAGAGTTTTTAGATAAAAGTAAAAGTTTTGAAGAAGAAATGTAATTTGGTAATATTAAGAAAATATTTTAATCACTAGCGTTACATAAGTGAAAATGGCATTGTTTTTGTGTAACGCTAGTGAAGATGATTAATGAATGATTGAGAAAAAATATTTAAATTATATGAAAGTTAAAAAGGCAACCAAAAAAATCTGTTTTTATTTGAAGTTGTTTCTATAAAATAAGTTCTATTAGGATTTATTATTATTTCAAAAGGAAAATTATAAGTAGTTGGTTCACTGTAAATATTTATTATAGTCATATCCTTTACATCAGAATGTGTTGTAAAGAATTTTTGAACTGTTAAACCTAAAGGTTTCGAAAGCATATTAGCTAGTGTAAAAACGACTATAATATTTAATAAAGATAGATGATTAGAAAAAAAGAGTGCAATAATAAATCCTAACGATAAAAGAAAAGTAGATGTTGCTATAGAGGTTCCACATCTCGGATGTAGTGCTAAATATGTTTCTCCTTTTGTCATGCGATAAATTCCTTCTCTTGCAGCATCTAAAACTTCATAAGGTGAAGGAAGGTCAGGACCTGATAGAGAGAAACCATTAGAATAAGCAAGACCTCCTATTCTTAAAGTTTTACCGTATCTTTCTTCTAATATATTAACTGTTGCATGTTCTAGACTGTGATTTTTTCTTATTTGTTTATTTGAAGCTATTTTAAATATTTGCCATGGTATAGTTAATACATTTAAAAAAGAATTAAAGAAAACTACATAAGGAATTAAAAATAAAAATCCTATTATAAAGAAAATAATAAAAGGTATTATGAGAAAAGGGAATAACCAAAAGAACAAAATCAACAATAATAGAAAAGGCATTTAAGCATACCTCCTTTTTCGTAAAACAATTTATTTTATTATATCAAAAAAATATGATTTTTTTAGTTGTTTTTCTAATTTTTTATTTTTAAAAGTATTATAATTTAAAATTATGATATATTGATAAAAAATTATAAATGGAAAGTGTAGATATACCTTTTGCAGTTAATTCTGATACTAAGTTTTATGACCGTGAAACTAATAAGTGGATTGAAGAAACTCAACCAGTTTTTAAGAGCATTTTTAGCAATAAATGATTATTAAAAAAGTATATTTTATAGGCTGTTATCTAACAGAGAGAAGATAGCAGTCTATTTTTATTTGAAAATTTTATGCTATAATACTTATAATTGAAGTGAAAAAATGAAGTGATTAATTTTTTAATGTAAAATATAAAAATACATATATTCTAATTCAAATTAAAAAGAAAACTAGATGATAAATTAAGATTAAATAAAAGGCAGATGATATATTCAGAAGGTGGAAAAATGAGAAAGTATACAGTTAAACTGCAAACAAAGATTACAATATTAATTACGATAGTAGTATTTATATCAATATCAATTGTTTTACCTTTTATAACAGACAGTGTGTCGAAAAATGTAGAAGAAAAACTTGCAGTAAATATAATGAATATTGCAAAAATAGTAGCAAAATCTCCTGTTATAAGAGAATCTTTAGCTAAAAAAGACCCAGATAAAATTATTAAAACATATATAGATACATTATTAGATTCGGTCAATCAAATAGAGTTTATAGTAGTTGCAGATATGAATGGTATTAGATATTCACATCCAAATCCAAATAGAATAGGGCATAAATTTGTGGGTGGAGACCAATACAGAGTAATTAAAAAAGGGGAAAGTTATATTTCTAAAGCAACTGGAACATTAGGAGAATCTATGAGAGCTTTTATTCCAATATATGATTTGCAGAATAAAAGGCAAATAGGTTTTGTTTCAGTAGGAACACTTATAAAAAGTGTTGAAGAAGCTAAGCATGAGGCAATTTTACATTTAGTTTTTTTGGCGTATACAGGTATATTGGCGGGTGCAATAGGAGCTTTTTTATTGGCAAAAAATATTAAAAATACACTTATGGGATTAGAACCAGATGAAATAATAAAACTTTATAATGAAAAGGTGGGTATGCTTGATGCAATACATGAAGGAATTATTGCTATAGACAGAGATTGTAAAATAACTCTTGTTAACGATTCAGCACTTGATATACTGCAGATAAAAGATAAATATAAACCTAAAGAGATAATTGGAAAGCCTGTTACAGATATTTTTCATACTAGTAGACTTCCTAAAGTTTTAGAAACTGGAATTGCTGAATATGATAAGGAACAGAGAATAAATGATACTATTATTGTTACAAATAGAGTTCCTATAAAAGATAATGGGAAAATTGTTGGAGCTATAGCTACTTTTAGAGATAAAACAAAAATAACGAGGTTAGCTGAAGAAGTGACAGGAGTTAAGCAGATAGTACAGGCTTTAAGAGCTAATACTCATGAATTTTTAAATAAGTTACATGTAATACTAGGACTGCTTCATATAGGCGAAATAGAAGAAGCAAAAAAATATATTGTAAATATTACTGAAAGTCAGCAGCAGATACTTAGTATGATTATAAAAAAGATAAAGGACCCGACTATCGCAGGATTGATACTAGGAAAATTTAGTAGAGCAAAAGAACTTGGAATAAAAATAGTAGTTGATGAGGCAACAAAACTTAATCTTAAACATAATAATATAAGCAGTAGTGCACTTATAACTCTTGTTGGAAATATATTGGAAAATGCATTAGAAGCAGTAAGTAAGACGAATAAAGAAGAAAAGATAGTAAAACTTAGAATAGAAGAAAATAAAGAAAAAATTGAAATAGAAATAGAAGATACTGGAAAAGGAATAGAAAAAGAACATTTGAAAGATATTTTTAAAAGGGGATTTACAACAAAATTAGGAAGTGAAGGCATAGGATTGGATTTGGTGAAAAGAACTGTTGATGAATTAAATGGCAAAATTTATGTAGAATCTGAAATAAATAAGGGAACAATTTTTAAAGTTATACTGCCTAAGGAGGTTGATTAACAGTTAAAGAATATTTATAAAATTTTATAAAAATCTCAAAACAATTATAAATCAATATTATAATTATTTTGAGGTAATAAAAATGAAATATTATACTATAGGAGAATTTGCTAAATTAATTGATGAAACACAGCAAACTTTAAGAAATTGGGATAAATCAGGGAAATAAAAACCTTCTTTTATTACAGAAAGCGTGTGCAGAAAGAAAATAATCAAGGAGTTAAAAGAAAATGAGTAAATCTATAGCTGAAAATAAAAATATAAGAACATACAAAATGAGAATAAAAGACAAAAAATTCAAATCAAAGGTTATAGATTATATTTACAAGTATAGGCATTTTGAAAACATGTATATAATACTCCTTAATCAAGACTATAAACAAAACATAGGAGATTTTAGGTTGTTAACTAACTATGAAATAATGAGAGCATTATTTAGAAGAACTACTCCGAAAAAGCTAGAAGAAAAGTTAACTTATATCAGAAATAAATATAAAAAACATCAAATAATGAATGACTTAATAAAACTATCTAAAAACCTTAAAATTCATAATTTAGTAGAAATAATGAAAAGAATTAAAGCAGAATACAAAGGATATTTCACAAAAATAAAAAATGGAGATTACAAAGCAAGACCACCTAAACCTAAAAAGCTGTCAAAACTAACAAACTATACAATTCCATTAGATAGTTATAAAGGATTTTCATTAAAAAGAAAAAATCAGATAGGAATAAACCTTAACAATAAAATGATAAGAACATATATAAACCATAAAGAACTAGAAAAAGTAGTAGGAAATTTAAAAAAAATTAAAGCAGTACATCTTAACTTAT
This sequence comes from Caminicella sporogenes DSM 14501, assembly GCF_900142285.1. Classification (NCBI taxonomy): domain Bacteria; kingdom Bacillati; phylum Bacillota; class Clostridia; order Peptostreptococcales; family Caminicellaceae; genus Caminicella; species Caminicella sporogenes. The sequence goes on from NZ_FRAJ01000029.1 coordinate 12,962, forward strand.
CAAACAATGAGCTGTATTTACTTTTTATATACGAAAAAGAAGAAAAAGAAATAAAAAATAAACCCTACAAAAGTGCAGGGATAGACATAGGAATAAACAATCTTTTAAGCATATATGTAGACGATAAAGAAACGCCAAGTTTAATAATAGATGGTAAAAAATA
>NZ_FRAJ01000030.1 GCF_900142285.1 Caminicella sporogenes DSM 14501
ACAATGGTTCACAATTTGTAAGTAATATATTCAAATATACTTGTGAAAAACTTAATATGCATCATGAGCAAATTCCTGTTAAGACACCAAATAAGAATGCTCATATTGAATCTTTTCATAACCTGCTTCAGAATGAATGCTTAAAATATTTTAGTTTTACAAGTTTCAAAGAAGCTTATAAAGAAGTTGTGAAATATATTGATTACTATAATAATACAAGAATTCATTCAGCTATTGGTTATATGACACCTATGGAATTTTATAGAGAAAACTCAAGCAATATTAAGAAAAAGTTAGTTGTTAGAGTTTAATTGTCCAAATTTAAGGGGTCAAACCGAGTTTATGTTTGAAAAAATATATAAACTTTTAGATATAAAGAAAAGATGTAAAAAAATTAATTTATTAAATTGTTTTTAGCATTTTTTAAGGTAGTTATTGTTATTATACAAATGGATACAAACTATAAAAATGTATTGCTATTTTTTGAAAAATATGCAATAATATAAGTACAAAAGACATAATTTAATTATATAATCGATACAATTTTAGAGGGGGAGCGATACAATGAGCAATAGGTATGAGTTAAACAAAAATCTTGCACAAATGTTAAAGGGCGGAGTAATAATGGATGTTACAAATGAAGAACAGGCAAGAATTGCAGAAGAAGCTGGAGCATGTGCAGTAATGGCACTTGAAAGAGTTCCAGCTGATATAAGACGTGATGGTGGAGTAGCTAGAATGTCAGACCCTAAAATGATAAAAGCAATACAAAGAGCAGTATCTATACCGGTAATGGCAAAGGTGAGAATTGGACATTTTGTAGAAGCTCAAATTCTTGAAGCTATAGAAATAGATTACATAGACGAAAGTGAAGTTTTGACTCCTGCAGATAATTTATACCATATAGATAAGACGAAATTTAAAGTTCCATTTGTATGTGGAGCTAGAAACTTAGGAGAAGCATTAAGGAGAATAGGCGAAGGTGCATCTATGATTAGAACAAAAGGAGAAGCTGGTACAGGCGATGTAGTAGAAGCAGTAAAACATATGAGAACAATGAATTCAGAAATAAGAAAGATAGTTGGCATGGGAGAAGAAGAATTGATGACTGCTGCAAAGGAAATGGGAGCACCTTATCATTTAGTTAAATATGTTCATGAGCATGGAAGACTTCCAGTAGTTAATTTTGCAGCAGGAGGTATTGCAACGCCAGCAGATGCAGCTTTGATGATGCAGCTTGGTTGCGATGGAGTTTTTGTTGGTTCAGGAATATTCAAATCAGGTAATCCAAGAAAAAGAGCAGAAGCTATCGTAAAGGCAGTAACTTATTATAATGACCCTGTTAAATTAGCTGAGTTGTCAGAAGATTTGGGTGAACCTATGAGTGGAATATCAGTTCAAAGTTTAGAAGATAAAAATAAAATAGCAGATAGAGGTTGGTAAAATGAAAATCGGAGTATTAGCTATGCAGGGAGCGTTTATTGAGCATATAAATTCTTTGAAAAAATTAGATATTGATGCTATTCCTATAAGATATAAAGAGGAATTAGATAAAATTGATGGGATAATTATTCCGGGGGGAGAAAGTACGGCTATAGGTAAATTGATAAATATATTTGATTTGAAAGAAAAATTAAAGACAAAAATACAAGAAGGAATGCCAGTATGGGGAACATGTGCAGGTATGATTTTATTGGCTAAAAAAATATCAAATTCTGATGTAGTACATATAGGTCTTATGGATATTGAAGTCATAAGAAATGCATACGGCAGACAGTTAGGGAGTTTTTCAGTAAAACAAAGTATAAAAGGAATAGATGGAAAGCCTTTTCCAATGGTATTTATAAGAGCACCTTATATAAAAGAAGCAGATAAAGAAGTTGAAATATTAGCTAAAGTAGATGGAAAAATAGTGGCAGCAGAGCAGAAAAATATGTTAGTAACGTCTTTTCATCCAGAGCTTACAGAAGATTTGAGAATGCATAAGTATTTTATAGATAAAGTAAAAAATCATTAAAGTATAATTTCATTTGATTTATATTTTGAAAAAGTCGTCTACTATCAGTAGTGTAGAAACTTCTGAAAAGAGGCGGCTTTTTTATTTTTTGACAAAGATAAAACTATTTTAAGGAAGGATTTTGAAGAAAAAATTAGAAAATAAATATATAGTGGAAAAAAATGATAATTGAAGAAAAAAATAATTATAGTTTTTTAAATTTTATAGGAGTTGTTGTAGTGATGAGTAAAGTGGGCAATGCTTTAAAAATGTTAATTATTCTTCAGAGTAGAGGAAAAATGAAAGTTTGTGATTTAGCTAGGGAATTAGAAGTAGATGAAAGACAAATTAGAAGATATAAAGATGATTTATTACAGGCAGGGATATATATAAAATCAGAAACTGGCAAGTATGGAGGGTATTCTATAGAAGATAATAATTATCTTTTAGGTCTTAATTTAACAAATGAAGAATATATGTCATTGTTGATGGCTAATGAAGAACTTAAAAAAATGGGTCATTTAGCTTTGAAAGATTACAGTTTAGCTATAGATAAAATAAATATTGTTCATAAAAGGGAAAATTTGAATTTATTAGGAAATTGTAATTATATGGTTAAAAGTGCTAGAGCAAATGTGAATTTTGAGGTTGAAAGAAAAAAGCTTGTAGATATACATGCTGCTATGCTAACTAGAAATAAAGTGAGGATAAAATATACTTCATTGACTTCAGGAGAGACAGAAAGAGTTGTTAGACCTTATGCGACTTTTCAATATAAAGGAGATATGTATTTTATAGGATTTTGCGAGAGAAAAAACGGCATATTGGAGTTTAAGCTTTGTAGAATAAAAGAATACAGTATTTTAGAAGAAAAGTTTGAAATGGATAATAGTTTTAGTCTTGAAGATTATATGGCAAATTGTTTTGGGATATTTAAAGATGAAGAAATAAATGTAAAATTAAAAATATATCATCCAATGTCTCAAATAGTAAAAGAAAAGATATGGGTTGATAATCAGAAAATAATTGAAAATGAAGAAGATAATTCAATAATATTTGAAGCTACAATGAAAGGATTAAAGGAAATAAAAAGTTGGATTTTAAGTATGGGAAGTAGTGTTAAAGTTTTAAAGCCTCAAAAGTTAATAGAAGAAATAAAAAATGAAATAGATAAAATAAAGGAATTATATTAATTTTTTTGTTTTTCTGCTGATATATGTCCATATTAGTAATTATAATTTAAATTAACAAATGCAAAATTTGTAATTTGATTGTGAGGAGGTGAGCTAAATGAGATTAAGATGTGAGTATAAAACAGAAAAAATACCTTTAGCATATCATATGATGTTTGTGAGTTTAATTAAAGAAGCCTTAAAAAAATCGAATAAGGAATATCAAAAGAAACTTTATTGTTATGAGAATAAAACTAATAAAAAAATTAAAAACTTTTGTTTTTCTGTTTTTATGAAAGACTTTGAAAAGAAGGAAGATGTATTTGTTATAAATGATAAAGTTGTCATTAATATAAGTACTCCAGATTATGAATTTTTTATAAATCTCTATAATGGACTTTTAAAAATAAAGGAGTTTGAATATAGAGAATTTACTCTTAACAAAGTGAGAATGAGCATTTTAAGAGAAAAAAATATAAATGAAGGTTGTATTGTTTTTAATACATTATCGCCAATTTGTATAAAAGATAGAGATAATAAACCAGTAGATTTAGAAGATGATAGATTTGAAAGAGAGTTAAATTACATTGTTAATAAGAGTTTAGAAAGTTATAGAGGATATGGAATTAAAGAAAGAATTAAATTTATTCCTTATAAAATGAAAAAAGTAGTTGTTAAACAAGATATAAAAAAATTTAAAGAAAATACAAATAAAAAATATTACTATGTCAATGCTTATTCAGGAATTTTTAGGCTAAATGGAGATATAGAAGATTTGAAGGATATATATTTACTTGGACTTGGATTTAAGAGATCACAGGGGTTTGGAATGATTGAAGTTGTAGGGTAGGAGGTGAAGAAAATAGAAAAAGTAAGATTAGAATTATCGGATTGGTTATATAATGCTGGAATAGTTGGACTTTGTAAAATCTTTGATACAAGTGATGTTAATTATAAAGCAGATGATAATTATATAGAGTTTGATGAGACAGCACTTGAAAATTTTGAAGAAAAATATTTTAAGTATTTTATTGATAAGTATATTTCATTTACATCTTGGTATAAGATTGTAAAATTTGAAGACAAATTAATTAGATTTGATGAAAATGAGGTAGATGAAAGATATGTTAAAGATTTGAATGAACAAATAGAATATATGAAATCAAAATTGAAAAGTGCTAGCTATAAAAGTGCTTATCAAATTATAGATGATAAAGAAATTGATTTATTAAAAGAAGAAAAAAAATTAAAAAAAGTTAGTAAGACAAAAAAACAAAGTATTAAAGATATATTACCTAAAATTAAAAAGCAGAATGAGGTTATTGGTGGAATAATAAAATATTTAAAAAAAGATAATGTAAAGAAAATTATTTTGGGGAAAAATGTGATTTATGATATTATTACTAAATTTTGGTCAGATGTAAGTTTTCTTCATAAAAACAGTAGTAAAAATGATATGTATTTGGAATATAAAAAGTATTTTTTAGATAATATGATAAATTATCTAAAGAGCAAGAAAGATAATTTTAAATATTCGTGTTTTAGTTGTGACAGATTAATATCTAATTTATCAAAACCAAATTCTTATGATTTGACATGGATAAATAAAATGGGAGTTGATATGTCAAGAAAGACATCTCATTTTTGGAATTTTTATGGAGATATATTTATTTGTCCAATTTGTAATTTAGTGTATTCATGCATACCAGCAGGATTTACTGTTATTAGAGATAAAGGAATATTTATAAATCAAAATTCTGATATTAATACTTTGATAAAGGTTAATAATACTGCTATTGACAATAATACGAGTTTTCAGGAACTAGAAGAAAAAACATATTTTGCTATAGTTGATAATTTAAATCAAAGTCAAATAGAAAGAGCTGAAAAAGAAATAGATAATATTCAAATTGTAAAATTAGATTCTAGCAATAGTACAAGACCATATACATTTAATATTATGTCTAAAAAGAAACTTAGAATAATAAAAAATAATAAAAAATTGTTAAGAGGATTGGTAAATGTAAGTGTAAAAATAGGAAGAAAGAATGGAAGAGATATTTATATAAATTTATATACAGAGGTAATAAATAGATTGTATGATGACAAAAAGTTATTTGATTTGATAAGTAAATTATTTTACTTAAATCTAGATGATAAATTTAAAAAGCTTTGGAATTTAAAAACTATAATAAAAATAAATGATAGCTATATAGGAGGTATTATGGGTAGAGGAATTTATTATAAGGAAATAGATCAAATTCAACAAATTGGGTTTGATTTGAGAAAGGCTTATAAGGAAAAAAATGCAGAAAATAAAATTAATGGAATTTCATACAGATTATTAAATGCTTTAAAAACTAAAAATTCAAGTAAATTTATGGAAACATTATTTAATGCTTATATGTATTTAAACAAGGCAATACCGGTTAAGTTTATTGATGTATTAAAAGATGAAGATAAATTTCAGACAATAGGGTATTCGTTTTTATTAGGATTACAAGGAGAAATAGGAAAGTTAGATTTTGATAAAGAAAAGGAGTGTTCTGATAATGAATAAAAAGGGATTAACTTTGAGTATTATATTTGAAGCTGAAAGTGCAAATTATGGAGAAGGTGTTGGAAATGTAACGTCTTTAAAAAAGGTATCTAGAGGTAATGGAGATAGCTATACATATATTTCGAGACAAGCAATAAGATACAATATTGTAAATCAAATGGGAAAAGATAATACTCCTTTAGATGTAGATGGTACAGTTATTCAATTTGCACCGGAAGCAACAATAAAAGATTATCCTGAAATAGATTTGTTTGGATATATGAAAACAAAAAAACCAGCAAAGACAAGAGCTGCAGTAGTTAGATTATCTAATGCAATATCATTGGAAACATTTAATGCAGATTTAGATTTTCTAACTAATAAAGGACTTTTAGATAGATATAATAAACAAGGAGGAGAGTTAAAAGATGGAGGAAATATAGCTCAAAGTGAAATTCATAAATCATATTATACATATACAATAACAATAGATTTAGATAAAGTTGGAATAGATGAAAATGAAAAAGATGAAAATGATAGACCTTTAGAAATATCACAAGAAGAAAAGTATAAGAGAATAGCTGATTTATTGGATACAGTAAAGTTTTTGTATAGAGATATAAAGGGAAGAAGAGAAAATTTCAGTCCTATTTTTGCAATAGGTGGAGTATATGATATTAAAAATCCTTTCTTTGAAAATAGATTAAAGGTGAAAAATAATAATATTTTAATTGAACCTATTAAAGGAGTATTTGAGTTGAATGAAAATATAAAAGAGAATACTATGATAGGACTTATAAAAGGTATTTTTAATAATGATATGGAATTAGAAAGAGAATTAAGTGCAGTAGATATGGGAGAGTTTTTTAATGAATTAAAAGAAAAGGTAAGAAAGTACTATCTTGGAAGTGAGTAGGTGAATATATGAATGCTATAAGATTAAAGCTGTATCAAAATTTAGTTAATTATAAAAAGCCTACGAGTTTTCAACTTAAAGAGACTTATCCACTGCCACCATATTCAACTGTCAGTGGTATGATTCATAGTGTATGTGGATTTAAAGAATATAAGCCTATGAAAATAAGTATACAAGGGAAATATCATTCAAAAGTAAATGATTTATATACTAGATATGAGTTTGCAGGAGCTGTTTATGAAGAAGGAAGGCATAATATAAAAGTAAAAGGATTTGATATAAATAAAAAAACTGGAGTGAAGAAGGAAAAATATTATGGAATTATTAGAGGTGTGTCAACAGCTGAATTATTAGTTGATGTTGAACTTTTAATTCATATAATGCCAGAAGATGAAAAATTACTTCAAATAATATACGATAGTTTGAAAAATCCTAGAGAATATATTTCTTTGGGAAGAAGGGAAGATATAGTAAGAATAGATGAAGTGAAAGTTGTTAATATCGATAAAGTAGAACGGGAAGAAAGTAAAAAGCTTGAATATGATGCATATATTCCAGTTGATATGTTTAGAGAATATGAATATTCGTCAAATGCAACTATATATAATTTGAATAGATATTATGATTTGATTGAAGTTAGAAAGGGAGTTTATATAAGGCAATGGAAAAAAATAAAAGTTATTCATGGAGTAATGAATAGAGATGAGATATGGGAAGATGTTGAATTTTTGATAGATGAAGATGATTATCCAGTATTTTTCGCTTAAAGATAGGGTGAATCCCTATCTTTAAGTTTAGAGTAGAGGTGATGAGAGAGTTGAAGAATTTATTTTTGGCAAAAACGAATCCAAGAGAAACTATTATTGAACATACTGAAGCTCTTTTAGATAGATTGAAACATATAAAAGAGATATATCCGAATATTAAATATATAGATTGGGAAATATTAAAACTTGCTTGTATTTATCATGATATTGGAAAGATTAATACAAAATTTCAAAACAAACTATATGAAAAGCTTAATGAACAAAAACTTGAGGATAATATAAAAGGTGAAAAGGAAATACCGCATGGTTATTTAAGTCCAGCTTTTTTACCTAAGAAATTTTTAGAAAGAAACTATGATATAGAACTTATTAGAGTACTATATCAAAGCATATATTATCATCATAATAGGGAAAAACTTGAAAATTTTGATTTGATAAAATTAACGGTAAAAGAAGATTTGAATAGATATTGGAATGAATTTAAATATGATAAAGTAGATAAAAGTGAAAAATTATATTCTTCATATGGAAAATATGTAAAGAAACGTATAGAAAGTAGTGATTGTATATATAAAAAATATGTTATGACAAAAGGGTTATTGAATAAATTGGATTATGCTGCGAGTGCTCATATTGATGTTGAAATTGAAAATAAAGATTTGTTTGAAAAGACAACGGAATATCTGCAATGTGAAGGTTATGTTCCTAATGAATTACAAGATTATATGATGAAAAATCAAGAAAAAAACAATATAATAATAGCTTCGACTGGAATAGGAAAAACAGAGGCTTCTCTTTTTTGGATAGGAAATAATAAAGGATTTTTTACTCTTCCACTTAGAGTATCTATAAATGCTATTTATGATAGAATTAAAGAAAAAATAAAATTTGAAGATATAGCACTTTTACATAGTGAAACATATTCAGAATATTTAAAGCGTAATGAACTTTTGGATACTGATTTTTATGATAAGACAAGACAGTTATCTATGCCATTAACAGTTTGTACATTGGATCAATTGATAGATTTTATATTTAAAAGTGAAGGTTATGAACTCAAGTTAGCAACGCTTTCCTATTCTAAATTGGTAATAGATGAAATACAAATGTATTCTCCTGAAATGATTGGGTATTTAATAATGGCATTGAAATATATTACAGAGCTTGGAGGTAAATTTAGTATAGTAACAGCTACAATGCCTCCTGTAATTATTGATTTAATGAAAAAAGAAGAAATAAAATTTAATAATCCAGTAACATATTATAAAAAAGTAAATAATAAAATTCAGCTTAGACATAGAGTAAGTGTAGTAGATGAGCAGATAAATATAAAACATGTAAAAGATAATTATAAAAATAAAAAAATTTTAATTATATGTAATACAGTTAAAAAAGCTCAGCAAATATATAGTGAATTAATTGATGAATTTAAAGATGAGCATATAAATATTAATTTATTGCATAGTAGATTTGTAAAAAAGGATAGGGCTAAAAAAGAAGATGATATTTTAAGATTGGGAAATAAAAATTGTAAGGAAACGGGAATATGGGTTACTACACAAATTGTAGAAGCTAGTTTAGATATAGATTTTGATGTTTTATATACAGAATTGTCAGATATATCAGGTCTTTTTCAAAGAATGGGAAGAGTTTATAGAAATAGAACGCTTGAAGATAAAAATACAAATATATATGTGTATTTAGGTGGAGATAAACCAACTTCTGGAGTAAGCAGCAGTCAGCACTCTATAATAGATATAGAAATATTTAATTTGTCTAAAGAGGCTATTAAAGATTTTAAGAATAAAGAGTTAAATGAAAAAGAAAAAATGAGATTAGTTGAAATGACATATACAAAAGAAAAATTAAAGAATTCAAATTATTATAAAGTTATTAAAGATACTATTGATTGGGTTAAAAGAATTAAAGAGTATGAACTTGAAAAGAATGAAATGAGACTTAGAAACATAATTAATTTTCCAGTTATACCCAAAATTATATATGATAAAAATAAAAAATTAATACAAAATAGTATTCAAAAGATTAAAAATATTAGAGAACAGATGAGATTAGATAAATCTAATGTAAAAGAATTGAGAAAAGAAATTCAAAAAAGTAAAGATGATATTAAGAGTTTTGTAGTAGATATTCCATTGTATGAATTTGAATATGCTAGAAAAAATGCTTTGATTTATGATGAAATAGAACTTGATAGATTTAATAGGATTACAATTATTGCTTATGATTATAGTTTTGAAAAGGGATTAACTAGACCAAAATGTGAAAGTAATTTTAATGAAAAAGTACAATTTTTATAACAAATAAGAGGTGGGGTGTGTGGAAGTAGATTTTCAAAGTTTGAAGGTGCAAGGGGTAAAGATTAATTACTACTATGTATGCAAGCGTAAACTCTGGTTTTTTGATAAAGGAATTTCTATGGAAAATAATAGTGATAGAGTACTTCAGGGGAAATTACTTCATGAGTATTCGTATCCTAGGCTAAAAATTAAAGAAGTTTTAATAGATGATACATTTAAAGTTGATATTATGGCAGATGATTATATTAGAGAAATCAAGATTTCTAGTAAAATGGCACATGTAGACAAAATGCAGATTGCTTATTATTTATACTATTTAAAAAAATTAGGAATGAAGAAAAAGGGAATAATTAATTATACTAAAGAAAAGAAAAAGGAAGAAGTAGAGTTAACACCTGAATTGGAAAAAGAAATAGAGAGGGCTTTAAAAGACATAAAGAAGATAACTTCAAGTGATAGCCCACCTAAATTTAAAAAGTTACCATATTGCAAAAAATGTGCATATTATGGATTGTGTTTTGCAAAAGAGGATGATTAAAATGGGAAAAGATTATTATATTTTTTCAACAGGAAGAATAAAGAGAAAAGAGAATACTATATATTTTTATGATGAAGAAGGCAATAAAAGAGCATTGCCTATTGAAGATGTTGAAAAATTACATTTTTTAGGTGAAGTTGATTTGAATACAAAGTTTTTAAATATTATTTCAAAGTATGATATAATTCTTAATTTTTATAATTATTATGGATTTTACATAGGAAGTTATTATCCGCGTAAAAAGAATGTATCAGGTTTTTTAGTAGTAAAACAATCAATGTATTATAATGATTTAAGAAAAAGGATGTGTTTAGCAAGTTGTTTTATAGAAAGTGCAGTATTTCATATATTGAGAAATTTGAGAAGATATGAAAATACTGAAAAATATATAGAAAAAATAGAAAATGAAAGACAGAATATTTTTAATGTTGCTCAAATAGATGAATTAATGGGTATAGAAGGAAGAATAAGAAAAATATATTATGAGGCTTTTAATGATATATTGAAAAATGGATTTAATATGAAAAATCGTGAGAAAAGACCTCCTACTGATCCTGTAAACGCTCTTATATCCTTTGGAAATAGTCTTATGTATACTGCAGTATTAGGTGAAATATATAAAACGCAGTTAGACCCTACTATAAGCTTTTTACATGAACCGTCGACAAAGAGATTTTCTTTGAGTTTAGATTTAGCAGAGATATTTAAACCACTTGTGGTAGATACTGTTATTTTCAAATTAATTAACAATAGAATGATAACGTTAAAAGATTTTGATATTAAAGAAGGAATATGTTTTTTGAATGAGCAAGGAAAGAGGAAATTTATAAAAGAATTTGAAGAAAAGTTATCGACTACTATAAAACATAGAAAACTTAAAAGAAAAGTTTCTTATAAAGGTTTTATTAAACTGGAATGTTATAAGATTATAAAACATTTATTTAATGATGAAATCTATAAGCCATTAAAAGCGTGGTGGTAGAAAAAATAGGGAAATAGGTGATTATATGTTTGTTATATTGACTTATGATGTTGGTGAAAAGCGTGTAAATAAAGTTAGAAAAAAATTAAAAAAATATTTGATATGGGTTCAAAATTCAGTGTTTGAAGGTGAAATAACAAAGGGAAAACTTCAGCAATGCTTATTAGAATTGAGTAGGATAATAAATGAAAAAGAAGATTCTATTTATATATATGAAGTAAATACACCTAAATTTATTACTAAAAATATAATTGGTCAAGAAAAAAGTTTAGATGATATGTTTTTATAATTGCAGTAAACCTAATTTTTTACAAAAATATGTGAAATGAAGTAATTTTAATGTTTTGAATACAATAAATTATTAAAGTGTATTTCATTATTGGAACTTTACTGCAAATAGGTTGCTTTTTAGAAGTTATATAAGTTTACCTAATTAAGTAGTAAAGCTACATAGAAGTTTTTTGAAATAATGGGTTTTATATTAACTATGAGAGATGTAAATTATAT
>NZ_FRAJ01000031.1 GCF_900142285.1 Caminicella sporogenes DSM 14501
ATCTGTATTAAACTGTCTATTAACAATATTGTCAGCTTTTTCTTCATTACATTTTGAAGGATATACCTTATACTGTTTAACTGTATAATTAGATACTAGTCCATATTTTTGCATAATACGACTAATTCTTCTTCTAGATACCTGATATCCATCTTTTTTTAATTCATGCTTGATTTTTCTTGTACCATAATTATTTCTACTATTTTTAAATATTTCTATAATTTTATTTTCTAGATTACTATCACGTGTTTTTTCTTTAGGTGTATAGTAAACAAGGCTCCTAGATATATTTAATATTTCACACATGGCGCTGATACTGTACTTATGCTTATTAGCCTTAATAATAGCTATTTTCGTCCCATTATCAGCGCCGCTTGCTTTAAAATATCATTCTCCATTTTTAATCTTTGATTTTCTTTTCTGAGTCTTATTAGCTCATTTTCTTCTTGGCTTCTATTGTCCTTTGCTTTAAAGGAGCCTGATGTTGTATAGTCTTTAACCCACTTATTCACAGTCGATCTAGCAATGTTATATTCTTTTACTATTTCACTTGGACTTTTACCACCTTTGATTAATTTAACTATCTGCTTTTTAAATTCTTCTTTGTATCTTTTTGACCTATTAGACATGATTAACCTCCAATTTAAGTTTATTTATTATATCATGTCCGTGTTTTTTCTGTCTAATTAAGTGTAACCTATCCAGTTGATATTAATCACTTTATTTATATATACATTAAAAAAAGAAGCCTGGAACACTTCATTGGAGTACCGGAAGGTACCAGATGTGTCCAGAGCTACAACAATATACTATGATTATTATATCAACAATCCGAAGGATTTCATAGTTCTTTTAGAACTTATTAAAGAAAATGGACTTAACCCTGTTTTAAATGCAGTAAAAAATTTATCTCTGATAAAAAGGTCCATCGTTGTACATGTCATTCAAAAAATGCTGTTTTATGGCATTTTAAAAAATGTAGTGTTTTGGCAAAGTAAATCCGATTTGCCTGATTTAGGCAATTCTATCATACATCCAAAATGCCATAATCGTACATTTTCACGATGCCATTTACATCAAACCAACCATAATTACATAATATCCAATCTCTAGCATGCTATATTATTTCATTATTTTTATAAGATAATTATGCCAATCTTTTTCAAATTCCTCTTTGCTTATATGTAGAACTTTTTCTAAATCACCATTTTCTACAATTAATTCTCTAACTTTCTCCATTCCCCAATTATTAACTATGTATTCTATTAAACTATAGCTAAAGTTGGTCTATATTTGTATTTAACTCAAATAAACTTGGCAAATTATCATTATTTATTCTAAGTTTTTTTAAATTTCTAGTTTGACCTGCTTCATATAGAGCTATTCCATCCCATAGCCATCTATGTTGACTAGCATAACTATTTAAATGTATACTAACAATATGAGTAAATTCATGAATTGCAGTTTTAACAATTTCATCATAAGAATGACTCGTTTCTTTATTATTTGGAGACAACATTCTTATTTCATCTTTTCCCCAAGTAATTCCTACTACCCAATCCTTTCTATTATATTCCTGTATTGACTGAAAAAAATCTTTTTGAGTTGGATATAAGCGAACTTTTATAATAGGTAATTCACTAGGCTTTAAGTCATTAATTATTTTATCATAATTTTTTTCTAATACTTTTAATATATGTTTAGCATATATTTTGTTGTTTATTGTATAGTATATTTTAAAGTGCTCTGAGTTTTCTACTAAATAATTACTATCTATATTTTCTTCAACTTTTTCTATATTATCTACTGTGTCAAGTTTGTTAATATTTTCTTTTCTATTTACTTTTATATAAAAAATAGTAAGTAGTGTTAATAGAAATGCAGCTATGAAAATAACTTTTTTGCTTATATTCAATAGATTCACTCCTCTATTTTTTTTAATATACTACTACATATGCTCCAAAAACAATTTATTTAACTAGGTTTTTTAGATAGATATAATTTAATGCTTTCTCTACTTGACAGTTAAATTTTGAAGGCTTAAACATATTACCAGAAAAAATATAGTTATAATAAAAACATTCATTTTTACAGGTATTAAAAATCTTACAGTCTTTGCAATGGTGTTTTTATCTTGTATAATTATTAAATACTCTAATATTTTTACACCACTTTACGAGAAATAAAGCGGCAGCTTCCATAAAATAGAAAAATCAAACGCCTGAATCCTAGGAATACTAATTATAGCACAACCAACACCCTAGGAGGCGTTTGATATGATTAGTATTCCCAAAACTTCAATGAAACAAACATTAAATCAATATTTAAATAATTATAGATTCATTTTTAAGAAGCATAGCTTTGATATTTTTTACTGGCTTATAATGGCCATACTTTCCCTAGAAGAGCTTCGCTCAGTTAAGTTTTTATATGACAATTTTATTAAGAAATACACTGGTAAAGCACTCAATTCAATTTATTATTTTCTTTCATATTCAAACTTTAGCATTGATGAATTAATGCAAGCTACAGTGAAAATAATTTTATCATTAATACCTGAGAATCTGATAAATGCTGAAATATTTTTAACTATTGATGATACTCTACAAGCTAAATTCGGTAAAAAATTTGATTGCTATAATAAACTCTTTGATCATACTAAGAAAATAGGATCTTCTTATCTAAATGGACATTGCTTTATTTCTTTAGTAATAAATGTTCCTTTATGGCACAATGAAAATATTAAGTATTTATCTCTTCCAATAGGATATAAAATATACGATAAAGAAACCTCAAAACTTGAAATCGCATCTAATATGATTGATATAATAATGCCTTTTTTAGAAAAATACAATGTTATCCTTCTTTGTGATAACTGGTATTCTAAAGGTAAAGTACTTAACACAGTTAAGAAATTTAACAATCTAGATTAATAGGTGCAATACGAAGTGATACTGCCATATTTGATTTACCACCTGCCCCTACAAGTAAAAGGGGTAGACCAAGAAAAAAAGGTGCTCGATTAGACTATCAAGCATTTTCTTATATAAAAGTAGATAAATACTACATTGCAACTAAAAAAGTTATCATAAGATTATTTGAGAATCCAGTTTATATTACTGTTACAACTACTGATACTCTATCTTTTTCTTCAATTAGAATGTATCTTTCAACAAAGAACCCAGAGAATTTAAATATTTTTTCATATAAAGAATTTGATGACTACAAATATTCATGTAATAAATCTAAAATAGGCAGCATTAATGCCTATAGCCTTAGATGTAATATAGAAGTTATATTTTATCAACATAAATTTTTCTGGTCTTTTGGTAATTATATGGTAAGAAGTAAAATAGCTATTGAAAGATATATTAATCTAATTGCAATAAGCTTTACCTTTGTGTGCATACTTCCATTTACAACAGAAACTTTTGCAAATTATAAGTTTAAAAGTCCACAAGTTATTAAAAGATTAGTTTCAGAAAGAATTCTAAAGGAATTAATTTTTGATAGTTTCGTATCTATAATCGAAAATAGCAAAATTTATTCTATAGTTTCTATATATGTTTACCACTTTATATTTAAAAAAGACATTGCTTAGTTAAAAGTTGTAAAGTGGTGTTCTATAATTATATATTTATATAATAATATGTGCATATATTTTATACTCTAGTTTTTCGGTTGTCAATCTTAAATAATAAAATAACTTTTAACCTTATATATAATATTTAAAAAATATACGCTATATAAAAAGCCCTTACAATATTTTTACATAGATAATAAACCTATAAAAATTCTTTCATTTGACAAAAAAAGAATCTTTTTTTGATTTCAAGGATTCTCTTTTTATATTAAGGTTGTATAGGAATTATTACTTCTTTAGTTGTATAAAAAATAGGATTTGTAAATGTTACAGTAATCCTATGTTGTCCTTGCTTTATATTAGAAATCACCAATTCTTTATAATTATCATTAGTAATTTTGGAATCATTTTCTTCACTTGGATCTACAAATATGCACTTAACACCTTCCACTATATACTTATTCAATTCTTTTTCATCTACATTAGCTGAAATATTGTATAATTTCAATTCATTTGTTCCAACTAAATTTTTATTAATAATTAGTTTTACTTTTTGTGCTGCTTTTTTTATTAAATGACAATCTTTTTCTGGTGTTTTATAATTAAAACATTCAATATACTCAACCCACTGAACATTATTAATCATTAAATTATCTTCTCCAATTTTTATATTAATAGGAAACTTATCATCTTTACTTATAGCTACTTTAGTCTTTAAATCTGTATCTTCAATTAAAATATAAGGAATAACCAATTTTATACTAGATTTAAATTTACCATTAAAATAAAGTGTATTTTCTAAATTTTTATTTACACAATAATATTTTTCTCCCTTATCATTTAATAAATAAATGTCATCTAATGGAAAAGAAATGATTTTTGTAGGATCATTGACTTGTGCTAATAAATTTACTTCTAACTTATCTTGAACATAATTGGTTATTACAGCAATATTAATACCAATATCTTTTATGGAAATATAATTATAATCTTTAGGAGAGACTTCTGGTAATTTAGTCATAATTATAGGAATTTTATATTTTCCATAAATTAAATTAAATCTCTTTACCACATCTTTAAATGTGTAAATAATTCTGCCACTCCATTGATAATTGTCAGAATTTCTATCTCCATCCCATATCATATCCCATGACGTTAATTCTGCTATATTTTTATATTCATCCATTGCAATTATCTTATTCTTTAAAGGTGCATTGTCTCCCATTACTAAAGGTACATTGCCTTCCACTATTAGTATTACAGTATTACCTTCAGTATAAGCTGAATTAACTTTTATATATTTCTCACCAATAGACATTTTTACTGAACTTAAAAGACCATATGCCTGATTTTCAAAACTTGTATATATTAGTTTATTTATACCTGGTACATATCTTAATACTTTTTGTGTAGCATAGCTTATTGGCTCTCTAAAAATTAAATATGATATTAGTAATATCAATAATATAGGTAATGCTATAACAGCTCCATACTTAAAGTTATTATATGTATTTATTTTACTTTTCTCTATTATATCATTCTTAATATCATCAGTAATTTTTATACTTTCTAAATTTTTATCTATATAATCTTTTAAATTTTCAAGATTATTCATAAACCATCCCTCCTATCCCTTTATCTTTTAATTCCTTCCTTGCTCTTGATAATCTAGTGTATACATTTGATTCAGAAATACATAAAATCTCTGCTATTTCTTTAACAGTGAATTGTTGATAATAATACATTAAAATAACTTCTCTATATTTTGGTTTTAAATTCATTATTGACTTTAATAAATCATTGTTTTCAACTTTATTAAATAATTCTTTATCTAAATCTTTCTTATTTTTTAATTTTTTATCATTTAATACAATTCTTTTTAACCATGAACTTCGTAAATAGTTCTTACATACATTAATACATATTCTTGTAATCCAAGTTTTTTCTGATGAATCCCCTTTAAAAGTATGAAATTTATTATATACCTTTAAGAAAGTATCTTGACATGCATCTTCAGCTAATTGATAGTCTTTTAAATATAAATAACTCAGTCTTAAAATTTCTGTACCATATTCATTTATCAAACGGTTAAATTCTTGTTCGCTTAATACTTTCTCATTCACCCATAACCCTCCTTTCAATTATTAGACACACTATAAATTTAAAATTTTACACTCTTTAAAAATATTATTAAATAAGTTAACCTAAACTTTTTACCTAATTAATAACAAAAATAAATTATAAAATTTTTATTCTAATAATGGATAAATTTATTAAAAAAGAAAGAATTAAAACAAATTGATTTTTTTCTTCTAAAGAATATAATATTTTATGTGAAAGATATTTTATTTCATATTAATATAAATAAGTTTAAATTGGAGGATTAATAATAATAAGACCTAGATACTGTCATTGTCAATGGTGTGGTGATTAATATATATAATAAGTTTCCATGTTTTATTTTTAAAATATTTTTGTAGAAAAGGAAGTGTTTAAAATAGAAACTATATTCATTTTGAGTATAATTATCTTTTTAATAGCAGTAACAATGTCAATGGTAGGTAAAGGCGGAGGAAATTTTTATCTATTAGCAATGGTATTATCAGGTATCTCAATGCACAATGCAGCAACATCTTCTCAACTAATAATGATGGCAACTTCTATTGTTTCTATGCTTGTTTTTAATAAACATAAACGAGTAGATTGGAAATTAGCATTAATTATCGACCCACCTACAGATATGATGGCTTTTGTTGGAGGATATTTTGCATCTAATTGGGCAGGCAATACTTTAAAATTAATGTTTGCTATTTCGTTAATAGTTATATCTATATTCATGTTTATTCCTGTTAAAGAAAAAATCATTTCTAATGATAAAAAATTTGGCTATTGGAAAAGAAAATTTGGTAGTAGTGAATATGTAGTTAACTTATGGTTAGCTATCCCCATAACAGCAGCAGTTGGCTTCTTTGCAGGTGCAATTGGAATTTCCGGTGGAACATTTAAAATACCACTTATGGTACTAGCATGTGGTGTTCCTATAGAAATAGCAGTAGGAACTTCATCAGCTATGGTTGCAGTAACTGCATTGATGGGATTTTTAGGTCATAGTATAAATGGTGATTTTAATCCTCAAATTGCCATTCCTCTTACAATAATAGCTATAATAGGTGGTCTTATTGGAAGTAAATTTGCTATTAAAAGTAAACCTAAAAATCTAAAACTTATATTCGCTACAACTAATCTCATTGCAGCTATACTTATGATAATTAATATAATATACTAAATTTTTAGGGACAAGGAAATAACTCCTTGTCCCTAAAAATTTTTTACTCTAAGTCCCCTGGCATATCCCAGTTGTGATATACGTTTTGTACATCATCATTATCTTCAAGTAAATCAATTAACTTGTTCATATTTTTAATATCATCTTCACTTTCTAATTTTTGATAATTTTGAGGTATATATGATATTTCTGCAGTTGAAAATGTATATCCTGCCTGTTTTAAAGCATCTCTTACATTTGCAAAATCATCTGGAGCAGTTGTTATTTCAAAATATTCTTCTTCTGAATTAAAATCTTCAGCTCCAGCATCAATAGCCTGCACCATTAATTCTTCCTCATCTATTTCATCAGTTCTATCTATTATCAATACACCTTTTTTATCAAACATCCATGATACACAACCATTTGCACCTAAATTGCCGCCACATTTAGTAAAATAGTGTCTTACATCTGCTGCAGCTCTATTTCTATTATCAGTTAAAACTTCAACAAAAACGGCAACTCCACCTGGCCCATAACCTTCATAAGTAATTTCTTCGTAATTTACTCCATCTAATTCCCCAGCACCTTTTTTAATAGCTCTTTCTATATTATCATTAGGCATATTAGCAGCTTTAGCTTTTTCTATTGCACTTTTAAGTGCTGAATTATATTCTGGATCTGAACCACCTTCTCTAGCTGCTACCATTATACATCTAGCAAGTTTTGTAAACATCTTAGCTCTTTTAGCATCTTGTTTTCCTTTTCTATGTTTAATGTTAGCCCACTTTGAATGTCCTGCCATACATATCCTCCTTTAGTACATATTGCTATTTTTTATATAAATGTTTAGTATTTTTTATAATAAGTACTAAAACTTCGGTGGCATAGGTGGCATTTTTCTCTTGTGTTCCGTTCTCTTATGAAGTCTTTCAATAATTTTTTTATCTTTTTCCGGTATTTCTTTTCCTTCTAGTAAGTCATCAATCATGTCGTAAGTCGTACCCATCTCTGATTCATCTGTTTGACCTTCCCATAATCCAGCAGAAGGTGGTCTATCTAATACTGATTGAGGTACTCCTAAAAATCTACCCCATTCATACACTTCCCTCTTAGTCAAATTGGCAATTGGAAGTATATCTACTCCACCATCTCCATATTTTGTAAAGTACCCAGTATATAATTCTGCTGCATTATCAGTTCCAGCAACTAAATAATTTAAAGAATTTGCTACTGTATATAAAGTGCTCATTCTCATTCTCGCTCTTAAATTTGCATCGGTTAATCTGTAATTTGCTTTAGTATCTTTATTTTTCTCATTAAGAGTATCAATTACTTTATTTAAAATCTTATCTTGCTCTTGTGTTAATTCTACAACTATATAATCTAAACCTGCTGCTTTTGCAACTGCTTCAGCATCTTGTCTATCTTTATCATTACTTTTGCAAGGCATTATAACCCCAATTGAATTTTCTGGAAAAGCTTTTTTAATTAAAAAACCTACAACTGATGAATCAATTCCTCCAGATAGACCTACAACTATACCTTTTGTCCCTGAAATCTTTACTTGTTCTCTAAGCCATTCAACTGTCTTGTTTATTTTTTCTTCAACTGTTGTATACATACCTTCTCTCTCCCTAACATGTATTTTAACAAAGCTATTATAACATATTTACCTATTAGCTTTTAATAAAATTTAAAGAAGAAAAACAATTTTTTAGAAAAATTCTATAGCTAGTTTTATTCTTTTACTATTTTAAAAATATAAGTTTCTTTTATGCAATTATTTATGTATAATAGTTATAAACTTTTTAGCCCCCTAATAGATTTGGACAAAATTAACCATAGAAATATAATAAATTTAGGGGGTGGATTTAAGTGCCAAAAAAACAACTCACTGAAGAATTTAGAGTTAAAGTAGTTAAAGAAGCCTTAGAAACTGGTGAACAAGGTATAGTAGCAAGACGTCATGATATTCATCCGGTTACCTTATCAAGATGGATAAATAACTATAAAAAATATGGAAAAACAACAGTTTCTAAACAAACTTCCAAAACTACTAATAAAGATGTTGAGTCTCAGATACTAGAAAAAGAAAATGAACAACTAAAGAAACTTTTAGGTGAAAAAGAACTTGAAATACAAATTCTTCGTG
>NZ_FRAJ01000032.1 GCF_900142285.1 Caminicella sporogenes DSM 14501
AAGCTCTAATAGCTTTTTATCTTCATATTCTGTAAATCTTCAAAGGCTTTATTGATATCATCATAAATTTCTTCTAGTTTACAAAAAGTGTTCATGTTGAATTTTAGTTCATATTCCTTATCAGCTAATGTAAATTTAATACCTTTGTTTTTTAGTTCTGATGCTTTCAATATTAATCACCTCCACGTAAAAAGCACATCAGATTTCAAAAAATCCAATGTGCTTAACTCTAATGACCTTTTTTCTTTTCTTTTTTCTTTTGTTGCTTTTTAAGAAATTTTAATCGTTTTTCCTCTTCTTTTTGTTTTTTCGATTTTTTCTTTCTTTCCAGTTTATTTGCTTCTCTTTCAAGACGGATAGCTTCTTGAGCTTTTGTAGAAATACCTCTTATCTGAATTTCTTTTCTAATCTTTCGTTGAAGTCTTTTAGGATTAATCCTGTTTCGTTTAAGCTTATAACCTTTAACTGGTTTACTAAACTTAAGTCTACTATAGTTTTTGAGAATAAACTCATAAATTTCATAATCTTTTGGTTCTGAACCAAAAACAACTCTAGATGTCATTAGTTTTCCATTTTCTACTCTTTCGAAAACCCCCACCCAAAAAGGTTCTTCAAAATAAACTGTTAACTTATTCACTTTTAATCCCTCCTGATATTTAAAGTAGCTTTAAATTGAGAATGGACAACCCAAGAGGGAAGGTTACTGACAGATTTATATCTGCATCCGGACTACCAACCGAATCGTGTTTTTATCTCAAACTACTTCATTTACGAAAATTTTATCACAGGTACAAATCCTTTTCAATGTAATATATTAATGCTAAAATAAAAACTAACAAGATTGCAAATAAAGTTGTATAATTATCTCCAACGTAAGAAGGTAATTGACATGATAGAAAACAATAAAGGCGGAATTAAATATTTTGAGGTGTTTAAATATGAAACCAAACTATGGTAACTTAGCAAGAAGATATGGAGTTTTAAGACAAACCATATCAAAATATGACAAAAAATTTGAAAGAAAAGAAACAAAAAAATCGAAATTAGATAAGTATAGAGAAGAAATAGAAGAAAAAATTAATTTAGCAGGTGCAACTATAACGGGTGTATATAAATACTTCTACTCAAAGGATAAAACTATAGGAACACATTCAAACTTTGATTATTATATAAGGAAGCATAAATTAAAAAGTAAAAACAAATCTGTAGTTCACCCAAAATATAAAACTAAACCAGGAAAACAGCTTCAGTTTGATTTTAAAGAAGACATAACTATGATTTCTAAAAATGGAGAGATATTTAAATTTAATATTTTTACAACAACATTAGGATATTTAAGAATGCATAAATTTACTTACAGTAAATCAAAGACAAAAGAAGATGTATTTAGATATCTTATTGAAGCATTTAAATATTATGGAACAATTCCAAAAAAATTACTTACAGATAACATGAGTAGTATAGTAAATGTAAAAACTAAAAAGTTTACTGAGGAATTTAGACAATTTTCAAAAGATTTTAATTCTACATCAGAAAATACAATATAAGATCTCCTCTATAGATTTAATTACCAATAAAGAAAAAACAGTTGTAGACGCATTATATGAGCTAACAAAATTAGAAATAAAACTTAAAGAAGAAAAAACCATAAATGCATGTGCAAAAGTAGCAAATTTTCCTTTTATAAAAACATTAGATGACTTTGGCTTTACATTCCACCTTCAATAGATCAGGATAAAATTAGAGACCTCCATACCTTGAGGTTCCTAGAGAAAAAAGAATAAATAAAAGATACGAAAAATCTAACACTATAATTACTACTAACAAGGATTTTAGTAAATGGCATAAAATATTTGGTGATATAACTATTGCTAACGCAATACTAGATAGGTTATTGCATCATTCTACAGTTGAAAAAATAACAGGTAAATCTTATAGAGTTAAAGACAAAATATTTACAAGTAATTCAAAGAATAATTAGTCAAAAGTGTTAAAAGTTATATTTGCAAATATGTTAAAAATAATATTGATATTAACATTTTTTTACATTTTCTAAGTAAAGAAAAAATCTTCCTTTTTTGAGGAATTTTTATTGACTCTAACACCAATGGTCCTACTGAAGAATTTAACAACAAAATTAAGGTGCTAAAACGGGTCTCTTTTTGACTTAAGAACTTCCATAGATTCCGTAATAGAATTATTCACTGTACTAAGTAAATATCAATAAAAATCCTATATTTTAGCATATTTTAGTTAGGTTTATTAAGTGTACCCAAAAACAAGTAGAACCTTATCATTACATATAAATAAATTCTAATACAGTAATGAAGCAGGATTACAAGTAATCCCGCCCCAACTATTGACAATAAAATATTCTTTAAATTGTATTATTCTATGTATTTAGTATTTAACTGAAACAATAGATTAAATTATTTACTTCCTTCTATATAGTAATAAACACTTTTTTTAATACAATACTTATAACTATTTGTTAATCAAATTGGCCTCAATAAGTAAATTTCTAACAGCAGTAGCAGCTTCAGCATAAGTAAATATTCCATGGGGTTCAATAGTATCTCTACTTCTTCCATTAAATACACAACTACCTAATGTTTTCTTTACCTCATCATATGCCCATGAAGATACTTGCGATATATCTTTATAATTTTCAATTCGACTGCTATCCTTTTCTTTTAATTTTACAATATCCATTGCCCTTGCAAACATAGCCATTGCTTCTTCTCTACTAATTAATGCTTTTGATCTAAAAGTTTTATCTGGATAACCTCTGATTATATCATATTCTACTGCAATAGTAATTGCATCTGCTAATTCGTCAGTAACTGATACATCTGTAAATTGCTGTTTTTTAGCTACTCCTGTTCTATAAATTCCTAAAGCTTTAGTTATATACTCAGCAAAATCCCCTCTAGTAATAGGTTTATCTGGATTAAAATTCTCAGGATTTTTTATAATCAACCTTGATGCCATATCATTTACATATTCTTTTGCCCAATGTTTTTCAACTGATGATACAGTTAAAGGATTCCAAATAACAGTATAAGTTGAATTTGTTAAAGAATTTAATTTTGCATAATATCTATTATCTTTTATAAAAACTTCTGTAGGTATGTGAGAAAAATTTCCATCTGAGTCATATACAACTCCTGTAGTTATTTTATTTGGATCTATTCCTTCAGGTACTGCTATAATTCTTTGCACATATTCATTGAATTTTGTAATTTTAACTTCTTTATCTCTTCCTCTTGTTTTTGCAACTACTTGAAAATCCACAGGTGATAATATTACTTTGTATTTCTTTTGTTCTGCTTCTTGTTTTATTCTTTTGATAGTTGTTTCTTCAAGTCTATCTATTTTTATTTCTATTTCAATTTCTTCTAATTCTTCTTTATCTACTCCTAATATTTTAGCTGTATTTTCAATATTTATTTCTTCAGCTGGAATAATATATTCAATTTCTCCCGTATTAACTGAAAGTTTAAATTTATTTACTTCCATCTGTCTTAATATTTCTCCTGTTAATTTTGCAGTTACTCTCTTTGCTTCTTTTTCCCCTACTGGAATTTGTACTATATTTTGTATAGATTTCTTATCTTTTTCATATGCTTCTTGTTTTGCTTTTAAAACTTCTTCAATTTTTTGTATAACAGGTCTTGTTTCTACAAAAATTTCTACTTCTTTTATATTATTTTCTTTTTTTACTACTTCCTTACCTGCTGTTTGTTTTTGACCATTAACAATAACTTCTACTCCTGTTTTTCCGTTATTATTTTCTCCACCTTTAGACTTTGTTTTTGATTTTTTTATCCATTTTGCATATAATGTTATATCACTTGTTACTGGTATATTAAAATCATATGGCGTTGTTAATTCTTCATCTGCATACCAGTCTCCAAACGTATACCCTATCCTTGTTGGTACTGATGGTTCAATAGCTTTCTCATTGTAGTTTACTATTTGATCTGATACTTCACTTCCTCCATTGGAGTTATATTTGATTGTATATTTTTTTATCTCATATTGAGCTGTTACTATTAAATTAGAAGTAACATTGTTAAATTCTTTATCCCAACCTATAAATTTATATCCTTCTTTTTCTGGCACTATTGGTGCTGTCGCACTTGTTCCTCTTACTACATCTTCTTCTTTTAAAATGTTTCCTTTATCATCTAAAAATTTTACTGTATATTCTCCTTTTACTGTTATCTTAGCAACAAGTGGTATCTCACTCTTATCTAAAACTTCAGGATTAATTATAATTTCACCTATACCTTTTTGATTGAAACCTTTGTATACACTTTCATATACAGATGCTGTAACAGTAATATCTGTATTTCCTAATACTTCAATTGACAAATTACTAAATACTCCTCCTAAGCTTAAATCTTTATTTGTTATCTTTTGTTTTATACTATCATTTTCTAGAGTTAATATAAATTCCTTTTTTAAGTAACTACCTGTTTTTATACTATCTGGTTGAGCTACCACATAGGATTCTCCATTAGAAATCCATTTTGCATATAATGTTATATCACTTGTTACTGGTGTATTAAAATCATATGGTGTTGTTAATTCTTCATCTATATACCAGCCTCCAAAGGCATACCCTATCCTTGTTGGTACTGATGGTTCAATAGCTTTCTCATTGTAGTTTACTATTTGATCTGATACTTCACTTCCTCCATTTTCTTCAAAGTTTACTGTATACTGATTTATTTCCCATTTTGCATACAATGTTATATCTCTTGTTACTGGTGTATTAAAATCATATGGTGTTGTTAATTCTTCATCTATATACCAGCCTCCAAAGGCATACCCTATCCTTGTTGGTACTGATGGTTTAATAGCTTTCTCATTGTAGTTTACTATTTGATCTGATACTTCACTTCCTTCATTTTCTTCAAAGCTTACTGTATACTGATTATCAATTGTTACATTAGTTATTGCTGATTTTGAAGATGCAGAAAGATTAATATATGTATCTCCATATTCTACAACATAACCTTGAATATCTCCAACACTTAATGGATAATCATTCCAATCTCCCGGCTCATAATAATAAGCCCAACTTGGTCTATTTTTTCCCATAATATGAAGATAGTCTTCCCCCGTACCCCAGTCATTTGGTTCGAGACCTGCTTTCCATTTATTAAATCGTCCACCAACAGGACTTCCTAATTCATTACCATTCCAAAATTGAGTTCCTGCTTCAGGTCCTGTAACCCATTTCCAAACTCCCTCAGATTCTGCATCACTTGCACCCAACCATCCAGAACCATCACATTTTGAAGTTATAAAATCATTTTCTTCCTGTGAAGTTATAGTAGCAAGATATCCTTGATGCCCGTCATAATATCTAACTTCCGCAGATGTTTTTGCATCAGTCCATGATATACCTGGAGAATTTACAAATTCATAATAATGTCCCGTTCCTTCATAATAAAGCATCTTTCCATTTGAATTATTTACCAAAAAAACAATACTTCTCGTTCCTGAAATAGCATTTGTTTGAAATTTAATAGTTCTTAAAAGTTCTTGATATGTATTTACAGGAGCTTTTCCTGATATTGTAAGCACACCTGATTCTGAATTATATTCTACTGAAAGTCCTAAAGCCTTAGAAATATCCCAGCTTAACATGTCCCCACTTTCTTTACTAAAACCATTATCAATATTAACTGTTGCACTATAAATATTGCCTGTTCCTACAATAGACAGATTTGGATCAATTACCTGTGATTTTCCAGCTGAAGAATAAATAATATCTGAAACTACAGTAATAGAATCTATAGTATCTTCTGCATATACTACCAAAGGATTAGTAATAAATAAATTTATAATCATTGAAAGACTTAAAATCCAATATATAAATCTAAATTTTTTTAAATTCATAAATACACTCCCTTAATCTTTATAGTATTGTCAAATTATCATCAAAATTTATTGTTTTTTTGTAAAATTCAGTATTTTTTAATATAATTACTATTTCTTGATAAATAACTAAATCATAGCAAATCTCAAATTTTAAATCAATTATTACCAGACTTTTTTATTAATTATAGCATGTTGAATAATTATATTATCATATTCTAAATAATTTACATTCTATATTTGTAAAATACATATAGTCTTAGATATTTCCAAACTCGTAATATATCTTAAATAGTCTTTCAATGTAACTTTTACTTTAAATAAAATTTTATCATTTTATGTACTCATTTATATTTTAAGACAGTCTAACGAACAGACTATATTCACAACAGTAACTTTATAAATAGAAAATAAACTACTTTAAATTTATTAATTTTATTTATTCAACAAGCTATAATAAGTTTAATTATATCAAATTTTATAGATTTTTTGAATTTTTTTGTTATTTGTCCATGTAATAATTTTTATAAAATTTAATAAAGTCAAAAAAATTAAGAATAAATTCTTCTCAGACTTAATAGCTACTTATACTCATCCACATATCTTACACAATTTCTACCTTCATTCTTTGCTTTATATATCATATCGTTTGCTTTTTTTACTAAGGTATCAATAGTATCTTTTAAACAATAACCTGATACTCCAAAACTCGCAGTTACCATTTCTACATTAGATATTTTCATATAACCTAATTTTTCTCTAAATTCCAGCATTATATACCAGTTGCTTCTTCTTTCCCATCTTTTTTTATTGGTGCGGCACAGGCTGATTTGCCACTTTACTTATAAAAATATCAGATATATTTGTTTCTCCATTAAAGACTTTTTTTACATATTCTCGATTAGCTAAATTTGATATTATACCATTAGTATAATAAACTGTGCCATAAGTATAAACAATACCTAAAGCAAAAAAAATTTGTTTTTTAATTTGTCTCTGTAATACAGGAAACCGTAATTCCCAATCCATACTTTTTATATCTCCTATTTCTGCAATAATTTCTAATATTCTTTTCTAAATATCAATTCTACTTTTAGTAACTTTTACTCCTTCTCACACTAATGATATCAAAAACTTCTCTACTTCTTTCATCACTGCATTTTGAGCTATATTTAATATAAAATACCCTTATATTGAAAATAACAAAACTAATAAAATCACAATTTCTCTTACCTCCATAATTCTAATATCACATTATTCATTACCTATTTAAAGATTTCATGATATTTTTGTGCTGTATACTTCATTTATTTTTAAAAATATAATAGTAAATAATTTTTTTATTTATATCCAAAAATTTCTCATTAACCCTTCTAATGTTGTATTAAATTTATTTATTTTTTACCATAATACTAGCAACTATTGATGTTAAAGGTATCGTTAGAATAAGTCCTATACTACCACATAATGAACGAATTATTTCTACTACTAATATCTCCATATTTAAAAGGCTACCTATTGGCATTTTCAAAAAATGAAATACTAAAAGTAGAGGCATCACACTACCTACATAGGCTAAAATTAATATATTTACCATTGTAGCCATTATATCCTTTCCTACTTCTAAACCCGATCCTATTAATCTCATAAAACTGACCCTAGAATTTTGACATTTCAATTCAAATATTACTGAGGTTGTTGACATACTTACATCCATCACTACTCCTATTACACCTATTAAAACCCCACTTAAATATAATCCTTTAAAATCAATTGC
Source organism: Caminicella sporogenes DSM 14501 (assembly GCF_900142285.1). Classification (NCBI taxonomy): domain Bacteria; kingdom Bacillati; phylum Bacillota; class Clostridia; order Peptostreptococcales; family Caminicellaceae; genus Caminicella; species Caminicella sporogenes. The sequence continues at coordinate 7,670 of NZ_FRAJ01000032.1, forward strand.
CATATCAGCATACGTAATTAAAAAATCTGCTTCTTTACTTATTATTCCTGTAATTGAACAAAGTTCCGTAAAAATTTGTGCAAGTATTCCTGCTATTATTGTTCCAACTATTGCTACAAAACTTTTTTTAGTAAAACCTAATATTAAAATAAAACTTATTAATATTATAATTATAATAAATATAATCGTTACTGATATAGAGCTATATCCCTTGATTATAAAAGGTATCATAAACTTAACTAGAATAATTCCTATCACCCCTAATGATGTTATAGAAAGAATTCCTTTTAAACCACCAAATAATACTATACAAAACAAATTAAAAATATTATACTTAACATTTTAATATATTCTACTCTATACATATCTATAATGCTAACATTTACTTTTCCGTTAGCATCTAAATCTGTTCCAATTATTACCTTTTTGCCTTTTTCTAGTTCATAATTATTACCTAAATATCTAATGGGCAAATACTCACAAGTTACTTCTTGTCCAGAAAATTTTCCCTCTAAAATTCTTAATCTAACAATTTTCATTTTAATATCTCCTTGTTGTTTTATATTAACATTTAATACTTGAGCCTTTACAATTTCATTGGAATCTTCTGCATAATTTACATCAAACATTAGAACTATTATCAAAAACAATAAACATATTTTTTTAACATAATCATATCCCACCATAATCATATTTAATCACTATGATTATTAAGGGATAATTATGCACATTCAATATTGCAATTTAAATACATTTATTGTATAAACCTTCACATCGTTATAAAAATATTTAAAAATAAGTAGAATATAAAATTCTATGGAACTTTTTTATGATTTCTTCTGTCTAATCAAATGAAAAATACAAAAAGGAAAGATGAATCATGAAATCAAAAAAATTAATGGGAATAACACTGGCATCAAGTATGTCTTTCTCATTTGCAGAATATAATCTAAACAAAGTGATAAATGAACCAATCACCACTTTAAGTATTAAACAACAACAAGATTCTTTTAAAAAAACTCACATAAATCTTGTAATTAATAATAAGGCATTAAATCCTGAAGAAACGAAAGTCTATATGAAAAAAAATGGTGTCACAATGCTTCCATTAAGACTAATTGTTGAAACTTTAGGATACCAGTTAAAGTGGAATG
>NZ_FRAJ01000033.1 GCF_900142285.1 Caminicella sporogenes DSM 14501
AGTTTTTAGAAGCTTTCAGAAAATAAATTCTTTTTCGGTTGTTTTTCAGCAGACACGAAGTGGCAATGAAAACAACCGAAAAAGAATTATTTGGAGATGGTTTTATGGAAGAACAGTTAGTTAATAATTTGCAAACTGTAGAATCTCATTTACAAACAATAATAGATAATCAAGAAAAGATTTTAAATGCTATTAGCTTTGAGAGTACTTGTCTTATATTTCTTATTGTGTGTTTTATATTAGCATTTATATATAAAACAGTTTCAAATATTATAGGTGATTTTTATTAGCAAAAGGGGGTGAAAAAACATGCCAGAAGCTGTAAAGACTGCAATAGAGGCAGGTTTTACTAGTATGACATCTATGGTTACAGATGTAGTAGTTATTGGTGTACCTGCTGTTATAGGTGTTATGGCTATTGCTAAAGGTGCTAGATATGGTATTAGGTGGGTTAAGTCTATGTTGTCTAATGCATAATAAATTTTGGGTAGTGGCTAATGTCGCTACCTTTTAATTAATTAGGGGGTGTAGTTTTGAAAAGAATAGTTTGTATTTTATTAGTTTTTATTTTTCTTTTTAGTATTATTAGTTTTTCATTTGCTAATAGTTATGATTTGAATGAATTTCCTTCTTTTGATAAGTTTTTAAAACAAACTGGTAAAACTGATTATGTTTTTGTTAGTGAAAGTGGGAGAAAAAATGTGTATCTTTTTAATACTTCTAGCCTTGTGTGGCTTGATGATTCTTGCGTTAATTTAGTTATTGAAGATGATAGTAATATTAGAGAGCTTAATTATCGTGGTGGTTCTTGGTTTTTAAATGATGAAATTCATTCTAGAAGGATTTCTCTGTATAAACCTACTTTTTTAAGTTCTTCAGTTAATATTTATTATGAGGATCTTGGTGTTGGCGATAAGCCAGATGAAGAAAGAATTTTATTTCATGCAGATAGTTTTTTTTTACACAATCCAGTAGTGGAGTTGATGAAGCAGGGCAAGATGACAGTAATGGAAGTAGTCAAGATAATAACAATTCTAATACTAGCAGTAGTACCGACCACTCTTGGATTAATTCTTTTGGCTCGTCGATTATTAAAGGTTTTCAGAGGATTATTCAGCCGATTATAGATTTTTTAGATGGTTTAGTTAGTAAGCTTAGGGATTTATTGAAATGGGCATTTTATGTTGATTTTGACAAAATTAAATCGCATATAAACTTTAAAGAAAAATTAGAACAAAAATTTTCTTTTTTCTTTCAAATAGCAGATAGTTTAAAACAGATAAATTCTATGCAACAAGAACATGAAGGAAAATTTTATATGAAGCTTCCTTCTTGGTTGGGTGGTACTAGAGTATGTTTTTTAGATTTAACATATGCAAAGCCTGTTTTAGACTGGGGAAAGATATTTCTTCGATGTGCTTTGTGGATAGCTTTTGCTAGATTTATATTGAATAAGCTTGATGTTAAGCTGCATGTTGGGTAGGTGAAAAAATGCAGGATTTAGGACTTTTGGAAGGTTTATTAGTGTCAGTTATTAATTTTATAGGAAATATGATTGACCTTATTCCTAGCTTTGATTTAGGTATAGGAGATAAGCTTTCAAATTCAATACAATATATGGCTAATCTAGTTGCAGGAGCAGGTATATTAATACCAGTTAATGATATATTTTTTATTTTATCTCTCATGATAGGTTTTAGGTTATTTATGTTTACAGTATTTGCAGTTAACTGGGTAATTAGACGAATAGCAGATATTATACCTTAGTGGAGGTTTGTATATGTTTTTTAGGAAGAAAAAGAGTAAAAAAGAAATATTGTTTGAACAGGAATTAAAGAGAAGGAAACAGTTGCAAAAGAAGATTAAATTAGAGAAGCGTAATAAAGAGAAAAAAAGACAAAAATGGCTAAAACAGCATAAGAAACAGTATATTAGAAATTTAAGAAAAAAGAATTTTAAACTTTGGTTTAAGTGGAAGATAACAAAGATGAAATTACCTTTTTTATTTGACTTGTTTCGCTGGCTTTTGATAGACATGATTAGGGGAAAAAAGAAAGCATTGTGGGGAATTTATATATTTGTTGCTAATCCGGGAGAGGGTAAAACTTTATCAATGGTAAAACATATTGAAGAAAAGCGTAAAGAAGACCCAACAATTAAAGTTTATACTAATTTTAATTATAAAGGACAAACAGGGGCTATTCGTTGTTGGCAAGATATAGTTAGAGCAGAAAGTAATTCGATTATAGCTTTAGATGAAGCACATTTAACGTTTGAATCTACTGATTTTAGAAATTTCCCACCTGAAATGCTTGCACAGCTTAGTTTGAATAGAAAACTTAGAAAACAATTTATATGTTCTACACAACGTTATGAGCGTTTAAATAAGAATTTTAGAGACCTTGCTAATTATGTTGTTCTTTGTAAAAATCATTTTGGTTTGGATAGGTGGTTTACTAGATATTATTTTAAAAAAATTGATTATGAAGCTCAATTTACAGGGAAAAAATCAAGAGCTGATTTTATTAAGCCTTATGTTGCTAGTGATGATTTATATAGGAAATATAATACTTTACAATTAGTTGAAAAACTTGCTGAAGAAATAGAAGACTTTGAAGTAAAACAAAATGAATTATTGCCGAAGATTGAAGCATTATTAGAACACCAAGATAATTTAGAACCTAAAGAAATTAGAAATATCATTAGTATAAGAGATAGAATTGTAAAACAAATAGAAGATATAAAAAGAGAACAAGAAAAGAAAAAGATATTAGAAAAAATTGAAACATTGAATATTGAATTAAAAAAAGAGCTCGAGAAAGTAATTTAATAAAAAAAAAGACCATCGGGCGTAGACTGATTTTGAAAGCTTAGCGATAAAGACCATTTAAGCTAATAATCCCTTATGTTCTATTAGCTTATAAGAGTATTTATTTCGGAGGGATAGCTATTCGCGACCCTCCAACTTTCGAGCGTAAGTGTCAAAAACTACGTCGACCAGCTCATAAGAAAACTAAAAGACATATAACAAACTAACGTGGCGAAGTATTGTTTTGATAAATTCATAACTTACTCTTAGCCATTTTAAAAAAATCGTAGTAAGTAGACCTTTCGGGTCGAATAGCTTCACTTGAGTAATTGGACACTTAATGCGAAAGTGTCCGGTTAAAAGTAAAAGATGGCTAATCTAGTTGCAGGAGGGGGTTTTAACTATGCTAGATTTAATGTCTTTCAATTTTGAAGTAAAAATAGCCGGTAGACATATAACATTAAAAAAATATACAAAGACTAATCAATTTAACTTTACAGTTAAAAATCCCCCTTCTACAACTAAACGTGGGGAGAGCGATAAAAATAGAGAAAATTTCATAAAATCAATTATTAGAGCAAGAAAAAAAGTATTTGACATAATAGCTTGTAATATAAACTGTATTCCAGATTATCATGGAAATATTCAAAGACCAAAGTTTTGGACATTAACTTTTGCTGAAAATGTAACGGACCTTAAAACTGCAAATGCTGAATTTACAAAGTTTAATAAACGTCTTTCTTACTATCTTTATGGAGTAAATAAAAATGTACTTAAATATATATGTATTCCAGAATTTCAAAAGCGCGGAGCAGTTCATTTTCATGTGTTGTATTTCAATTTGCCATTTATAGAACAAAAAGAATTTTCAAAAATTTGGGGACTTGGTTTTACATTTGTTGAATCAGTTAATAAAAAAGAAGAAATAGAAGACTTTGCAAAATATGTTGCTAAATACATAAATAAAGAAAATTCAAAAGGTGAAGATAACTATGAAATATATCTTGAAAAAGGACTGCTTAATCAAAAAAGATATTTTGTATCAAGAGGATTAAACAAGCCAGACATTTTTAAACTTAACATAGACAAAGAACTTTATGAGTCATTTATAGCTATGCTTAGAGATTTTCATGTTACTAGTCACGAATATGAAAATGAATTTATTGGCAAAGTAGAAATTAATAACTATGAAATAGAAAATAAATCTATTAAAGATATGATTATAAATGCAATAAACACAATATATAAAATCATGAAATCAGTATATAACAAGTCAGTAAAAGTTAGATATAGAGATGTAGAAAAAATGATAGATGCAGATACTTATTATTCTATTGAAGCTGTTATGCATAAAGCTAGAATTTATTATGAAAAGCGACAAGGAGTGGTGGTATGATAACAATTGAAAAAGCTAAAGAATTATTTTTGATAGACCAACAACTTAAAGGAAATACAGAAATAACAATATCTAATTATGATAGATTTATAGATTATTTTATTCATTTTTTAGGTTCTGACAAAATGATTGATACTTTAACTTTGCAAGATATAAAAAAGTATCAAATATATCTTATGGATAAAGATAAAAATTATAACTTCGAAACTGATTTAAAGAAAAAAATCTCTAAAACTACAATACAAACTTATATGAGAGCAGTTAGAGTTTTTATAAACTGGTTATATAAAGAAGGTTATATTGCTGAAAATATTGGAGAAAAATATAAATTACCAAAAGCACCTAAAAAAGTTGTAGAAATACTCAGTGAAGAAGAAATTGCAAAAATTTATAAAGCAATTAATGATAATACTGAGTTCGGACTTAGAAATAAATGTATGATAAGTTTAATGTTAGATAGTGGTTTAAGACGTGATGAAGTAATTACTTTGAATATTGAAAATGTTCATTTTACTCAAAATGTAATTAAAGTAACTGGTAAAGGTCAAAAAGATAGAATTGTACCAATGGGATTATATACAAAAAAATTGCTTTTTAAATATGTAAATGGTTATAGACCTATGCCAGATTACCCTACTAATAGATTATTTTTAAGTC
>NZ_FRAJ01000034.1 GCF_900142285.1 Caminicella sporogenes DSM 14501
TGCAATAATAAGAGGAGGACATGTAGATGTTACTGTGCTAGGAGCACTTCAAGTAGATGAAAAAGGAAATCTTGCAAACTGGATGATACCAGGTAAAAAAGTTCCCGGAATGGGAGGAGCTATGGATTTAGTAGTAGGAGCTAAAAAAGTTATAATAGCCATGACACATACATCAAAGGGAAATGTAAAAATACTAAAAGAATGTAATCTACCACTTACAGCTAAAGGTCAAGTTAATCTCATAATAACTGAAATGGGAGTTATGGAAGTTACAGATAAAGGATTAGTATTAAAAGAAATAAATCCTGAATTTACTACTGATGAGGTTCAAGCAGCAACAGAAGCTAAGTTGATAATTCCAGAAGATTTAAAACGTATGCAGATTTAGCTATACTAAAGTAAAGGTGGTTGACATTGAAAGTCAACTGCCTTTGAATTTTTTTGGAAAAATAATTTAGGTTATATGTACTTATTAACTTTCTTTTTAGTATAATTATTGTTAAGTCAAAGTAAAAACAGTTTGGAGGTAAATGATGGTAAACATATCTATTGATTTTTTTAAAAACAAAGAAATATACTGTCTTTTTTACATTCTTATTATAAATTTGTATGGCTTTTTTATAATAGTTATAGACAAGTATAAAGCAAAGAAAAACAAATGGAGAATTAAAGAGAAAAATTTTTTTATAATCGCTTTATTAGGAGGAGCTTCAGGAGTTCTTTTAGGGATGACTATGTTTAGACATAAGACCCAGCATAAGACATTTTATATTGGTATTCCTATTATATATCTGCTGAATAAAATAATTTTATTTATAATAATATATTTTTTATATTTTAGAATAACATAGAAATTTATATAAATAAAATAGATTATAGTAGCATAGAAGAAAAATTTTGCTACTATTTTTTATTTATGAATTTAAAATTGGGTATTATATAGATGTAAAAATAAATTGATAAAAAAGAAACAAAACTATTTACATATACGGCGTAGGGGTATATAATAATCGTGGATAAAGATAAAAAGATTAGAAAGGAGTGTGTGAATGGAAATAGAAAAAAGTTTTAAAATAGAAGGTATGACATGTGCAGCTTGTGCTAAAGCTGTAGAAAGGGCAGTAAGTAAACTGGAAGGAGTATTTGAGGCTAGAGTAAATCTTGCTACGGAAAAGATGATAGTTAAATATGATAAAGATAAAATAGCAGAAAATAATATAATTGAAGCGGTTAAAAAGTCTGGTTATAGGGCTTTAACAGATGAAGATTTAAAAGAAGTAATTATACCTATACAAGGTATGACATGAGCAGCTTGTGTAAAAGCCGTTGATAGGGCTATCAACAAATTAGACGGAATAAAATCAGTGAATGTAAATATAGCTACAAATAAAGCTACAATAGTTTATGATTCAAATATAATAAGGATTTCAGAAATAAAAGCTGCAATTAAAAAAGCTGGATATACTCCTTTAGATGTAGAAAGAGGAGATATTAAGGACGAAGATAGAGATAAAAAAGAAAAAGAAATAAAAAATATGTGGGTAAAATTTTTAGTAGCTATTTCTTTTTCTATACCTCTTTTATATATATCAATGGGACACATGATAGGACTTCCTATTCCAAAGATAATTAATCCAGAGTTTTATCCATTGAATTTTGCTTTAGTTCAAATTATTTTAACTATTCCAGTTGTAATTGCAGGAAATAAATTTTATATTATAGGTTTTAAATCTTTATTTAAGGGAAGTCCTAATATGGATTCTTTAATAGCAGTAGGTACAAGTGCTGCAATGGCTTATGGAGCATTTGCTACATATAAAATAGCAAATGGATATCACGAGTACGCTATGGACTTGTATTTTGAGAGTGCAGCAGTAATAATTTCTCTTATAATGCTTGGAAAATATTTAGAAACTCGTTCAAAGGGAAAGGCATCTGAAGCTATAAAAAAATTAATGGGACTTCAGCCCAAAACTGCAACAGTTATATATGAAGATGAAGAAGTAATTATTCCTATAGAAGAAGTTGAAGTAGGAGATGTAATATTAGTAAAACCTGGCGAAAAAATACCAGTAGATGGAATAGTTGTAGAAGGTCATAGCTCTGTAGATGAATCAATGCTTACTGGTGAAAGTATGCCGGTTGAAAAAAATGTAGGTGATAAAGTTGTAGGAGCAAGTATAAATAAACATGGGATTTTAAAATTTAAAGCAACAAGAGTTGGGAAAGATACAGCATTGGCCCAAATTATAAAACTTGTTGAAGAAGCACAAGGAAGCAAGGCACCGATTGCTAAACTTGCAGATATAATATCTGGATATTTTGTTCCTATAGTTATGTCTATAGCAGTTATTTCTGGACTACTTTGGTATATAAATGGAGCACAGCTTGTATTTGCACTTACAATATTCATATCAGTATTAGTTATAGCTTGTCCATGTGCATTAGGATTGGCAACTCCAACAGCTATAATGGTTGGAACAGGTAAGGGAGCTGAGTTGGGAGTTTTGATTAAAAGTGGTGTTGCACTTGAAACAGCATATAAAATAGATACTGTTGTGTTTGATAAAACGGGAACTATAACAGAAGGAGAGCCTAAAGTAACAGATATAATAACTAGAGGAAATTATTCAGAAGAAGAACTTTTACAAATGGCAGCTACAGCTGAAAAAGGTTCTGAACATCCTCTTGGAGAAGCTATAATAAGGGAAGCTGAAGATAGAAAAATATCTCTATTAAAATTAGATAAATTTTATGCTGTCCCCGGTCAAGGAATAGAAGTAGAAATAAAAGGCAATATAATATTGTTGGGAAATGAAAAATTGATGAGGAATAAAAATATAGATATAACATTAAAAGAAGAAGCTAATAAATTAGCAGTAGAGGGTAAAACACCAATGTATATTGCTATTAATAGCAAATTAGAAGGAATTATAGCAGTGGCAGATGTAGTCAAAGAGAATAGTAGAAAGGCAATAGAAAAACTTCATGAAATGGGAATAAAAGTAGCAATGATTACGGGGGATAATAAAAAAACTGCGGAGGCAATTGCAAAAGAGGTTGGAATTGATGTTGTTTTGGCAGAAGTTCTACCTGAAGATAAAGCAAATGAAATAAAAAAGCTACAAGAAAAAGGCAAAAAAGTTGCTATGGTTGGTGATGGAATAAATGATGCTCCTGCTCTTGCACAGGCTGATATAGGTATAGCTATAGGTTCTGGAACTGATGTAGCTATGGAATCTGCCGATATAGTTCTTATGAAAAGTGATTTGCTAGATGTAGTTACAGCTATAAAATTAAGTAAGAGTACTATAAGAAATATTAAACAAAATCTATTTTGGGCTTTTGCTTATAATACAGCAGGCATACCATTAGCAGCAGGACTGTTTTATGCTTTTGGAGGACCAAAACTCAATCCAATGTTTGCTGCAGCGGCTATGTCACTTAGTTCAGTTTCTGTAGTTACAAATGCATTAAGACTTAAAAAATTTAAAGTTTAAATGCGAAATTTATATAGCTTTATGATTTTAAATTTTTTATTGGGTATAAATTATCAGTAATTAATCAAAATAAGAAATAAAAAACTTGATAGTATCAGTTTTTGAAATTATGACTTTTTATGCATAAAGAATCAGGAGGTGTATCGCGTGAAAAAAATGATTTTAATTGAGGGTATGAGTTGTCATCATTGTAAAGGCAGGGTTGAAAGAGCTTTAGGTGAGATTGATGGAGTAATTGTTGAAAGTATAAGTGTAGATGAAAAAAATGCTATAATAAATTTAACAAAAGATGTAGATGAATCAGTTATAAGACAAGCAATTGATGATGCAGGATATGATATTTTAGAAATTAAAGAAATATAAATTGTTTGATGATAGCCACCATTTCAGATGGTGGTTATTAATTTCTAGAGTAAAAAATCATTTGACAAAATTAAGATTTTGCGATAATATATATTTTGTCGCTGTGAAAAATAAAGACTATAGAAGTGATTAGATTTATTATGCCGGGGTGGCGGAACTGGCAGACGCACAGGACTTAAAATCCTGCGGTCCTTATAAGACCGTACCGGTTCGATTCCGGTCCCCGGCACCATAATGGGTGCATAGCTCAGCTGGGAGAGCACCTGCCTTACAAGCAGGGGGTCATAGGTTCAAGTCCTATTGCACCCACCAGATTCGATTAATAATTGAAAATTGAGAATTGAAAATTGAGAATTAGGATTAATGATTGAGAATTGTTGAGAAGAATTTAATATAATTTTTAATTCTAATTCATAATTTTTAATTTATATTTGGCCCGGTAGTTCAGTTGGTTAGAACGCTAGCCTGTCACGCTAGAGGCCGAGGGTTCGAGTCCCTTCCGGGTCGCCAAT
>NZ_FRAJ01000035.1 GCF_900142285.1 Caminicella sporogenes DSM 14501
TTTTTTATAAGATTTTTGTTAATAAATGGGTGATGAAATCATCACCCATTTATTTCTAATCTTCAAATACTTTTTGACCATCTACTTCGGTTTGAAGAGCCTTAAGAGCTTTTTCAACAATCTTTCTTCTTAGTTTCTTTTCTTCAGCTGGATCTAATGCTGGATTTCCTAATGGATGTGGAATTGCAACAGCAGGTACTATTCTATTAGCTCCAACTGTTAAAGAAATAGGAACTACTGTACATATATGAACAACTGGTATTCCAGCTCTTTCAATCTCTTTAACCATCGTTGCACCGCAACGAGTACAAGTACCTCATGTAGATGTAAGTATAACTGCATCTACTCCATCAGCAACTAATTCTTTAGCAAACTCTGAAGCATACTTTTTAGCATTTGCTACTGATGTACCATTACCTACAGTAGTATAGAAATATCTATGAAGCTTACCAATAACTCCTTCTTTCTCTAAATCTCTTAAAACATCAACTGGCAATACCCTATCTGCATCTTCATTTGCATAAACAGGGTCATATCCACCATGAGCAGTTTCATATGTTTCAGAAGTTAAATCCATTACTCCATCTATATCATATTTACCATATTTAGATGCACTTGAAGATTCTATATGATCAGGATTGCCCTTTGGAACTATACCACCAGATGTCACTAAAGCAACTTTTGCCTTTGACATATCTTTTACAGCTGGATTAGGTGGTACATTGTCAAAGTTAGGCATTGGATACTCTGTAACAAACTTTTCTCCTTTAAGCTTTTTAACAAGCATCTCAACTGCTCTTTCAGAACCTCTCTTATCAAGGAATATATTTTTTCTTACCCCTCTTGCTATATAACCTTCTTCAGAAGGCAAACCTATTTCTTCTCCTTTAACTAATTTTAGAGCAAGTTTTGCCATAGCTGGAACTGCTTTTCTCATTGCAGCAGCTGAATTACCTGTTTCAATGATGTATAAATCTTTTTTAAACATATCTACTCCAGGATTTTCAGGATACATAGCAGTTAATACTGGAATATTTAATTCATCTTTAACAAACTTAGCTATAGTACCACATGCAGTACCATATCTACCAGCATTGAAAGCTGGACCTGCTATAAATAAATCAGGATTATATTCTTTTATCATTTCAAGCACTTTTTGCTTTGCTTCCTCTAAATTTTCATTGAAATATGAGTCGCCACAAATAACAGTAGCAACTATTTCAGCTTCTCCTTTAAAAGCTTTGTTAAGTGCCATACCTGGACCTACTACACCTTCTCTTACTTCAGGTGGAACATCAGCTTTTTCTTCTCCACCTATACCTGCAAAGAATTGATTTATATAATGAACAACTCTAATCTTGCTCATACTTTCCCCCCTCTCATATTTTTACAACGGGAATCAATAACGTACTTACTATGTTAACTAAACTCTTTTATTAAATTTTTTGTCTTTTATTACTTAATAAGTTTCAAAGTCTCAACGAGACTATTTTCAATGGACTTATTTTGAAGGGTTTATATTTCTTAAGGGTTAAAAAATAATATTTTAATTAATATTTACTATATTGTTCTCTTATTGAAGACATTTCTTCAATAATCTCATCAACATTAAGAACCATTTCCATCATACCAACTTGTTCATCATACACATCTGCATCTACAGCTTCTTTAAATTCTGGTTCAACTGCATGATAAACAGCTAATCCTAGTTCTACTCCTGCTAATGGTCCTGCAAACGTTGGGTCTCCAGCTGTAACTGTTTCAGCTGATAATCCTGCTGATTCAGCTTCTGCAGCACCAAATATAACGACAACGTTTTCCGGTCCGTACTTCTCTGCTAATTCTTTAACCCTTCTTTGATTTTCTAAGTCCATTGCTCCTGCAGCAGTTCAGACAAAACATTCTGTAGCTGAATAAACTACTTCAGCACTTTCTACAGTTTTAACACATTCTTCGATAGCTGGTCCTGGAACTCCATCTCTATCGCCTATAATGATTACTTTTTTATTCTCAAGAATACTCACTATTACCATCCTTTCTTGTTTTTTTCTAAATTTTTAGTAAGTAGTTGCAGACATCTTATTAAAACCTAATTCATTTGTAGCTCCAGTAATTACTTGAATTTCTGCTTCAATACTTCCATCAGGTCTTAAACTTCCATCAAATCCTCCAGCTATTTTATCTACATAATCTAATGTACCAATTACTTTCTTCATTGGTGGCAATACAATAATTTCGTTTGCATTACCTCCTGTTACAACTGCATCAGCTTTAGGATCAGCGTCTGCCAATGATTGAGAAGCACCATCTCTTCCTGCATATTCATCTGTTACTATAACTGTTTTAATACCTTCTTCTTCTATTTTCTTACAGTTCATAATCAAATCTGTATCTGGATTTCCAAAACCTTCTTGTGATATTATTACTCCATCTAAACCTAAATATTTAGCTAATTTTGCAGTCCAATTTGAAGACCTTTCTTTATCAGCTAGGTATACGTTTTCATTAGTTATTATAACACCAACAAAATTTATATCTTTACCATGTCTCTTATATAAATCTTCAATAATAGGATTATTTAAATGATGATAAGTTGTATTCTTATCACATGCTGAAACACAGTTACCACTTAATATAGCTCCATCCATTACTTCTGTTGGATAAAGAATAGTTGGAACTATTTTTTTAGCATCTACTCCATAAACATATGTGTCATGAAGAAGCCCTTGAGTTTGAAGCATGTATACATATCCTACTTTTGGAAGTTCTGGATATTCTGCTATTTGTTCAAGCAGTGGTTTAGTTTCATAAGTTTCAATTTCATCTGGCTCTACATCTTTTCCAGCTTTACCTAAATATGTAGCAGCTTTTAATCCTGCCATTCTAACTGCCGCTTCATATTCGTGCTGTTTTAAACCATCTACAGGCTCAATTACTAAACAAACATTATTTAGTTTTGAAAAAGGAGTATACTCTGCACCAGGACCTGTCATGTCTATAATACCTTCCTGAAAACCAACTATTCTACCGCAAGTAACAACTGCAGCACCTTTTAAAACATGAGTACGTCCTGAACCTACTGTAGTAACTTTACTCATTACACCTGGAAAAATACCGCCAGGACCTTCTACTTTTACCCTTGGTTCGATTACATCCTTAACTGGAGTAATTCTCACCTCTTCACCTGGACGAGCTAATTCCACTTCAACATTTTTAATGTGTTCATCTTCCATAATTAAGTTAATAAGTTCTTGCTTGTTTACATACAGTGTTCCTTTTTCAACTTTAGTTGATTCTCCAAATTGAACATCTGTAATATTAATTTTACCTAGTTCTAAACGCACAAGCTTCACCTCCCTTTATTTTTAAGGGCTGTGCTAAGAAACTTAGCACAGCTTAATAAACTAACCTATGTGCTTTTCAATCATTGCTTCAATATTTGCTTTTGTAGCATCTTCTTTAGTTACTTCATCTACTTTTTGTCCATCTTTATAAAGTGCAATTGTTGG
>NZ_FRAJ01000036.1 GCF_900142285.1 Caminicella sporogenes DSM 14501
TTTCCTGTAAGTGTGTCTGTTACCATTACGTCTACTGCTCCTTTTAGGAGGTCGTTCCCTCTCATTATACATCCTCCATCGGAGCGTGTTGATTCTCCAAAGTTTATTTCGTATCCATTTTCATTAAGTTGTTTTAGGGCTCTTTCTACTTGTCTTGCTCCGTCTACGTTTAATATTCCCACGCTTGGTTTTTTTATTCCCATTGCTTTTGCTGTTATTATTCCGTATATTGCATTTTTTATCATCGCTTCTACTCTGTGTGCTGATGATGTCCCTGTTGTTGTTGCTATGAACATTTCTTTTCCTTCGCCTGGTGTTATTACTTTTCCTACTGTTGATACTCCTATTGGAAAGTTGTAGTGCATTGTTACACATGCTCCTATGTATCCACTATCTAATAGCTGTTCCATTTTTTTGTGCATTTCTTTTTCTTCTTTTACTTCGATTATTTCAAGTTCTGTTTCTACTTTTGGTCCTATTAGTACTATGTCAAAGTCTATTCCACTCTTTGCTGCTATTTCTGCTCCTTTTACTAGATTTTCTACTCCATGTTCACTGCCTAAAGTTGTCAGTCCTACTTTTATTTTTTTTCTATATTTTCCTGTTTCTATGGCGTCAGCTATTTCTATAAGCATGTTGCCCAGCATTTTTTTTATTGTTTTGTTTTCTTCCACCTTAGGCACCTCCTAGTCTTTTAGTAAATGCATTGCAAATTCTTTCATGGCTTTTGCTATCATTCCTTTTATTTCTTCTTTTGAAATTTCCATATCTTCTTTTACTTTACCACTGTTTCTTTCTATTATTACTGATACTCCGTCAAATAGGTTTGTCATTCTTCCAAGGAATAGGCTTCCTTTTCCTACTATCATTATTTTGTTTAGGTTTCCTTCTGTTAGATCTTCTCTTGCAAATCCTAGGTATGGTACTCCTGATGGTATGTGTCCCTGTGTTGGTGCCCAGCCAGGCATTCCATGTTTTTCTACAAATGATGCTAGTTCTTTTCTCTCTAGTTCTTTTCTCTTTACTCCTAATGCTCCTATCATTTTGTAGTTCGCTGCCGGTACGTCTCCTGCTCCTGCCGGTTTTGTTATGTCTGGGTTTTGCATTTCTACTGAGTATTTGTCTATGTCTGTTATTTTTAGGTTGCCTTTGTCGAGTGGTGCTGTTATTAGTGATGTTATTACTGCTTGTGGTGATGAGCCTGTTCCTACTGTGTGTCTTCCTACTAGGTCTGTTCTTATTATTGGGTTTTTTCCATCGTTTTTGCTTATTAGTATTGCAAATCCTCCTATTACGTCTTCTAGTATAGGCATGTTTTTCTTTACGTGGTCTTTTCCGTTCATTCCTAGTTTTGCTGTCGCTCCTCCTGCTACTACTACTACGTTTTCATATGTTCCTGCCGCTACTAGTGATGCTGCCGCTATTAGTGCATGTGTCGGCCCTGCACAGAATCCTCTCATGTCTGAGCCTGTTGCGTTTTCTGCTCCTACTATTTCTGCTATCGATTTTGCAAAGTTCCCTCCTCCTCTTTGGTTCATGTCTCCACATGCTTCTTCTGAACATTCTATTACGTAGTCTATGCTCTTTTCGTCTATTCCATTTTTGTCTATTAGATGTTTAAATGCTAATACTCCTGATGCCTTAACTACTAAGTTTTCAAACATTATGTGTGCATTTAGGTTTGGGTCTATGTCGTGGGCTCTTTTTACGCACCCTACTAGTTTTCCTTCATGATATATCCCTTCTGCTCCGTTTTCTTTTATTTGTCTTTCTATTTCTTCTTTTTCTTCTCCTTCTTTTAGTTTTTCTGCTTCTTCTTTGAATAATGGATGTTTTGTTAGTTTTTCTTTTATTTCTTTGTTAAATTCTTTTTCTATTTTTACCAGGTCAAATGCATCGCATATTTTCATTAGTCCTATAAATTCGTCTTGCGGCATTATTTCTCCATATTTACCAAATCTATCACCATTTGGCACTTCTTTATCATACCATGGCATTTCGTATTCTCTTAATTCTTCTGGTGTCATGTTTCCTATGTATACTTGATTTGGTGCGTATTTTATTACTTCTTCATATTTCCTTAGATGCTCCGGTACTTTCTTTAAATATTCTGAATCAGGGTTAGTTATTTTTTCTGTTGTTTGTGTTGTCCCATTATGCATTACCATATCTGGTGTATGTACTAATATGTAGCCTGTTCCTTTTACTACTGCATAATTCATTTTTTACACCTCCATTTTTTTCTCACCTTTTTTCCATCTCTTTTTT
>NZ_FRAJ01000037.1 GCF_900142285.1 Caminicella sporogenes DSM 14501
CACATGTTTTTTATCTTGTCAAGAGCTTTTTATTTTGCTGCTCTTTCAAGCGACAATTGGTATTGTATCATATAAAACTCACTATGTCAAATGGAAATTTTATTCATATGTGATCAAATAATTACACACCACATATTGGATAAATATTATAGCTTCAAAATATAAAATTTATATAAAAATATTATTATAAATTTTATATTTAATCATCATAAAATCTTATTTTTTTATTTACAAACGCAAGAAATTTTATTAAAATATATGTATAATTATACATCGTTGTATATTGTTTATCTTCCTTTTATGTAAAAATTAATTAAATAAAAAAGTTATCTACAAGGAGGCTGAAATATGAAAAAAAATTTTTTTATTACTAATAAATATAATAATAAAAAAAATAAATTCGATACAAAAGAATATAAATACTTATCTAATACTTTTGATACAACTACTAAAACTTTTGCAATAATAACTGCCAATAGAAAAAATAGAATTGAATTATTCAAATAAAATAATAAAAAAGACTTTTGAAACTTAATTTCAAAAGTCTTTTTTAAATATCAATCAAAATCGTCTATAATATAAATTAAATACATATTTATCTTAAGGAGTGATTTTATAATGTTATCAAAAAAAATAAGTAATATAACCCCATCTTATACCATAGGAATAAGTACAAAAATAACTGAATTAAAAAAACAAGGCATAGATATAATTAATTTAAGCATTGGAGAACCTGATTTTTTTACTCCTAAAAAAGCAAAAGAAGAAGGAATAAAAGCAATACATGATAATAAAACTAAATATGATGCTGCATCTGGATTAAAGAATTTGAAAAAAGTAATACAAGAAAAATTAGAAATGGAAAACAACATATCATATGATTTAGATGAAATAGTCATATCAAGTGGAGCTAAACATGCTATTACAAATACATTAATAGCTTTTTTAGATCCTGGCGATGAAGTAATCATACCTAAACCCTACTGGGTCAGCTATTCCGAAATGGTAAAACTATTAGATGGAGTTCCTATATTTGTAGATACAGATAGACAAAATGATTTTAAAATAACTGCTTCTGATTTAGAAAAAACAATATCTCCTAAAACAAAATTATTATTTATTACAAATCCTTCAAATCCTACTGGTGCCGTTTATCAAAAAAAAGAACTTATGTCTATAGTAGATATATGCTATGAAAATAACGTTCATATTATTGCTGATGAAATATATGAAAAAATTTGCTACACAAATAATTTTGTCAGTATAGCCTCTCTATCGGAAAAAGCTAAAGAAATAACTATAACTATTAATGGACTATCAAAATCAGCAGCAATGACCGGATGGAGAATAGGATATTCTGCTTGTAAAAAAGAAATTGCTACAGCTATTGCAACTATACAAGGACATCTCGTATCTCATCCCTCTACTATATCACAATGGGCTGCCTATGGAGCACTAACTCTTTGTAAAAACGAAATGGAAGAAATGGTAAAAATATATAAAAATCGTAGGGATAAAGTAATACTAGAATTGTCTAAAGTCTCTAATTTATCATTCATTAAACCTCAAGGAGCTTTTTATATATTTATTGATATTTCTAAACTTAAAAATAAAATACAATACAAAAACAGCTTCTCTATTGAATTTTCCAATAAATTATTAGATAAATACAAGGTAGCTGTTGTACCAGGAATAGCTTTTGGAATGGATGATTATATAAGAATTTCATATGCTTGCAATATAAACGATGTTATTGAAGGTATAAATAGATTAAATAAATTTATTGAAGATTTAAATAGTTAGTAGCAAAAAATTTTTTTCCACTAACTACTTGGTACTAACTGAGTTCTCAGCTCTTAGCTATCAGCGTTTTTAAAGTTAGTCTTTTAAAACACTTTTAAAATTTCTTTAAATAGGCAAAAAAACAAAAATCCACTGAAGAATTTTTTATTCTCCAGTGGATTTTTCTAACCGGCAACGACCTACTCTCCCAGGCGGTCTCCCACCAAGTACCATCGGCGCTGAAGGACTTAACTTCTGTGTTCGGTATGGGAACAGGTGTATCCCCTTCGCTATAGTCACCGGACCTATAAAACAATTAATAATTAATAGTGAATAATTAAT
>NZ_FRAJ01000038.1 GCF_900142285.1 Caminicella sporogenes DSM 14501
AAAGCTCCGCTCGACTTGCATGTGTTAGGCACGCCGCCAGCGTTCATCCTGAGCCAGGATCAAACTCTCAAAATAAAACTGACTCTTCGCTTTAGACTTCAGTAAATCTTTTTAATCTTTTACTGTTACCTGCTTTTTTCCTTACACTGTTTAGTTTTCAATGTCCAAAACAATACCTACATAATATTTTTTCTTTTGCTGACACTTAAGTATGTTACCATACAATTATATTTTTGTCAACATGTTTTTTTGATTTTTCATTAATATCTTTACAGCGACAATCAGAATAGTACCACAATAAATTTAATTTGTCAATAAAAAATATTCTTTACTTTTTAGTAAACTCAATAAAAAAGCCATAGTGAAAATTATGTATGATATAGATATTTAAACTAAACATACAAAAATCTTCACTATGACTAATACAAATACTTCTATATATTTTTAAAACAAATGAACAACTCTTTAAAAAAAGATATCCTAATAAATTAGAAAAATATATATTACATAAAACCCTGATAAATATTTCTAACTATATTTATTTTACAATTAAATCAAGCTATAACTTTCTTTTCTGTCCTGTACTCTTTTACATACTTATCAAAATCCCATTCTTTTAAGAATTTTTCAGCACTTTCATATCCTGATTGATATAAAGCCAAACTTTTTTCTTTTGATAAATCAAATTCAGTTGTTCCTACTCCTAATGTTGGTATATTTATTGTTCTAGCTAAATCTTTATCTCTAATATAGACATCTTCATTTTTACTACTAAATATACAAGTATTAAGTACGTCAAGTGAATAATGAAGAAAATCAGTTTTACCTTGTGCTGTATAACTTAATTCTTTTTCATCAAGATTAAAACCAAATGTAGGATAATCTGGTTTTCCTTCCACATCAAATATCCATATTGGATAATTAGATATTATTCCACCATCCACTATAAAACTATTTCCTAGTTGTACTGGTTTAAAAAAAATTGGTATACTCATACTCATTCTTACTGCCTTAGAAATATCAAACTCCATAGGATTTATACCATACTTCTCAAGGTCATCAGGCAAAATTAACATTGTACTTTTAGTTACATCAGCAGCAATTATTTTAAGCCTTGATTTTCCATCCATATAAACATCCTTAAATTTTGTTTTATTTTTTGCTTTAAGAAGATTAAACATCCAATTTTCAAAATAATCTCCACTATAAAATCCTTTATCCACAAATAAGTTATATGCATGTGATGCTTTTTCAAATATATTATTTGAGCTAAATATAGATATATTTTTATCTAAAAAATTAGTATAATCTGTATTAAGCATAATCTCTTTTATCTCCCTACCCGTATATCCTACTGCTAAAAGTGCAGATATTATAGCTCCTGCTGATGTCCCTGCACACCTTTCTAATTTATATCCTTCTTCCTCAAGCTTACATATTGCTCCTACAAACGCCACACCTTTTACCCCTCCTCCTTCAAAAACTGCATCAAACCTTTTAACATTTTTTGTCTCTGTCATATAAACCATCCTTTCTTTAAAATATTTTTAAATGCTTCTTAATATATAAAGATTATTTTTCATCACAAAAAGTAAACCAATAATACAAAAATTCTAAAAAATTAATCCTTTTCAAGAACATTTTCTGATATTAATATATTGTCATGTCCTATATTTTGGAACTTGCTTTTATTTATATAAAGTTACTTCCAAATCAAAAATAAAAAAATAGACACTGTGATTACTGAAAATTAATTTTTAGTAATCACAGTGTCTATTTTGTCCTAAAACTAATCTGGTAAAAGTGTAGAAAAAACAAAATCTCTAAATAAATTTATTCAACAAAAAATTAAAACCCTTGAAATTTCAAGGGCTTTAAGCTATTTTGGTGCACTGTGAGGGATTCGAACCCCCGACCCCATGATTCGTAGTTACCACGAACATTTATTCGTTATTTTGCATTACTTTTATTTTGTA
>NZ_FRAJ01000039.1 GCF_900142285.1 Caminicella sporogenes DSM 14501
ATAGAAGAAAAGACAGGAATAGAAACGAGAGTAACAATACTTGGACACGTACAAAGAGGAGGAAGTCCTACAGCATTTGACAGAATACTTGCAAGCAGAATGGGAGCTAGAGCAGTAGAGCTTCTTATGGAAGGAAAATCAGGCAGAGCGATAGGAATAAGAAATAATGAGCTTATAGATATGGATATAGATGAGGCATTGGAGATGGAAAAAAAATTCGATAAAGATATTTATGAATTAACTAAAATACTTTCTATATAAATTGATGAAAGCGGCGTAAAAAACGCCGCTTTTTCGTTTTAGTAAAAATTATAACAAAAAAATAAAAAGGCAACAATATTTTTATAATTTTTAACTTTTATTTAATTTTTTTGATTTTTATAAAGGAAATAAGCTGTTTAGGTTTATTATTTTATAAATTTTGCTAAAAGTATCAATATGAAAATTCCTATAATTGCTATTAAAGGATTTCTTTTACGCATTTATAATGTACCTCCTAAAAGTTGTAATAAAGATATATATGTAAGTGGAATTAAAAAAATGTTAAAAAATAAAAAAAATATAGGTGAAAATTTTATAGTCAAAAAGTTATATGTATGTAATACTAAGATTAAATTCTTGTTTTAATATTCATAATAAAATATAAGATTTGTTTATATAAAACTTTAACAAATACCATTATCAATTGATAATGAATGTATTGTAAAATAAGGAAATTTAATCTTGAAAAAAGAACATTTTATAAATATAATATATATAATGTTTATTATGAGATATTTTTATCAATTGAAAAAAGGATTATTAAGTTATATTTATGAGGTGGAAAAATGGATAAATTTGAAAGACAAAAAATAGTAAATAAAATTTCTATAATAACTATCATAGCAAATGTATTTTTATCATTTATAAAAATTATAGTTGGGATAGTTGGAAGAAGTAATGCTTTAGTTGCTGATGGATTTCATTCACTATCTGATGTTTTTAGTACAGTAGTAGTTATGATTGGAGTGAAGCTTGCAGAAAAAGAAGATGATGAAACTCATCCTTATGGACATGAAAAAATTGAACCGGTTATAGGAAAGATACTATCTAATATATTACTTTTGACAGCAGTTTATATGGGATATAAAGGAATAAAAAGTATTTTTATTAGGGATTATTATATACCAGAGAAAATGACTATATTTGCTGCCGTATTTTCTATATTAGTAAAAGAATGGATGTTTAGATATACTATAAGAGGAGCTAAAAAAGTTGAAAGTTCTGCTTTGATGGCAGATGCATGGCATCATCGTTCAGATGCATTGTCATCAATAGGGAGTTTGATTGGGATTACAGGTGCAGTATTTGGTTATCCGATATTAGACCCTATAGCTTCAGTTATTATTAGTATTTTTATATGTAAAGTTGCTATAGAAATTTATATACAGTCAGTTAGAGCACTTATAGATTCAGCGGCAGATAAAGAAACGATTAAAAATATAAAAAAAATAATTTTAGGAATAAATGGCGTTATTCAAATAGATGAATTAAAGACGAGAATTCATGCTAATAAATTATATGTTGATGTAGAAATTGCAGTGGATAGGAATTTGTCAGTATCTGAGGCACATAAAATTGCCGAAGATGTTCATGATAGTATTGAGAATGAAATAAAAAAGGTAAAACATTGTATGGTGCATGTTAATCCTTTTGGAGAGTAAACAACCTTCCTTAATTTGGAAGGTTGTTTACTTGTTAAGAAAAATTATTATTAATTAAATGTTAAAATTTATAAATATATTGTATTTAAATGCAGATAAAATATATAATAGGTGTAGAGGTTGATTAACAGTTAAAGAATATTTATAAAATTTTATACTATTAGATTTGAATTTGAATTAATAGAAAATCTATGTAAAAAATATGGTACTACTATAGAAATTATAGATAATACACCTAAAACTGATG
>NZ_FRAJ01000040.1 GCF_900142285.1 Caminicella sporogenes DSM 14501
GAGCCTACTGAAAAACCATCGTATTTTCAGAAACAATGTTCTAACAATTAAAAAACCACATTCAAATTAGGATAATTTTCCCAAAAATCGAATGTGGTTTTCTCTTTTTATTGAAAGCTAGGAGTATTTTCTCCATATTTTTTCTTTAACAATGTCAATATTCGTTTGATATTCACATTGAATATTGATATTGCTCCTTGTATTCGCATACCAAATAAGCCCGACGATATGGCAATATCATAGCCGTGCTGATTTTTGAGTTCGCTGTTCTTTGCTTCAATCATGTATCGTTGTCGGTAACGTTGTTTAAAATATTTGGATTCTTGAAATTCCTCTTGCTTAAGATGTTCATGAGATTTGATAGAAACAGAATATGTTTTGCTCTTTGCTCCTTCTTTATAGCATCCTTCTTTTCTTGAGCATTGCTTACATTTTTTAACATCAAAATAATATGTGGTTACTTGATTATTGTTGCTATTCTTTTTGCCAGTCTTTGCTTTGCGTATAGCCAAATGTCCTGCCGGACAGACAAACATATCTGCATCTTTGTTGAAAGTAAACTCATCTTCCTTTTTTCGCACACCACCTGAGATGATTGGATGAAGCTTAGAAATAATCTTGATATCATTCTCATTAGCATAATTCAAGTTATCTTTTCCCGAGTAGGCAGTATCCCCGATGATTTCTTTAACCTCAACACCACTAGCTTGGCTCTTTTCGATGAGTGTTTGTAATTCAGGACCATCAGGCTTTTCGCCACTAGTGATAACAGCTGCTGTAATAAGTCGCTCTTCAGTCATAGCAAGATGTGTCTTATAACCAAAAAACGGGTCATCGACGGACTTGTGGCCGGTTCTTGCCTCCGAATCTCCTGATTCAGCCAATGCTGTTTCTGTATCTGCAAGTCCTTCTTTCAAAAAATTTAAACGCTTTTTGATATTTTCTCTGATACTAAGCTGTGGTGCATTTTCTACAACATCTACTACTCTTTCACAATATTCCATGACATCATTAAGTGTTGGATTTGTTAATTTCTTTGGGAAATGTTCCTTAAAAGATTCGTCCACTTGATAGACATCTCGTCGTAGTTTTTTTGCACGTTCAAGTAGTATTTCCTCCATCGATTTTTGATGATACCGTGCACGTGTATGTGTTGCATCTACGATGATAGCATTACCAATTTTAATACCGTTTTCCATTGCTATTTGAATGGTTTTCATAATTAACTTGTCGAGAATATCTTCATTTTTTAATCGTAATCTTCGGAACTTGGTGAGGGTTGTAGGATGAATAAGATTTGTCTCCTCTGGAGCTAAATCCAGAAAATATTTAAAAGACATATCGCAACGTGTTCGTTCTACCAAATCTTCATCCGAAAGCTCATTCATATCTTTGAGTATCAAGTATTTGAACAGGCGAATAGGGTCTTTGGCACCACGACCATGAGTTAGATTATAATTCTTTTCTACTTCCTCTATGACAAATGAAAAGTCTACTAGTTCTTTGATTTTGCGAAGTATGTGATCTTTTTGAATAAGTATATCATATAAGTCAGCATATTTGCTAATCATCATTTCTTGTTGCCTTTTTAGCATAATAAGTCTCTCCTTTATTTTTTCTATACTTATTATATTCGACATCTACTCCCTAATCTCCTTTTTGCCACTTAAAAAACCTTATCATAATTTCTTATGATAAGGTTTGACTTTTTCAGTGACCTC
>NZ_FRAJ01000041.1 GCF_900142285.1 Caminicella sporogenes DSM 14501
GCAGTAGCAGAAGCTGCCTTTAAAGTTATTAAAACAGAATTTGCTTTTAATAAAATATTTCAAAGCTTTGAGGAGCTTGAATATCTGCTATTTGATTATGTGAACTGGTATAATAACTATAGGATTCATGGAGCATTAAATTATCTTACACCTGTGGAGTATAGAATACTAATGTCCGACAAAAAAGTGTCCTAAAAAGTGTTGACAATCCATGGTGTAATTATAGAAAATAATAGTTATAAAAAATTATTATTGGAGGTTGGATAAATTTGAATATAAGTTTGTATATTGTGACAATAATTCTTTTGGTAATATCTTATTACAGAGATAAAAAGAAAACAAAAAAGGCATTAAAAAAAGCATGGAAAGCATTTGAAAATATTTTACCGCAATTTTTAGGAATTATAGTGCTTGTTGGTATAGTTCTTGCAATTTTCAATGCAGAATTTGTATCAAAAGTTATAGGAAATAAGTCAGGTTTTTATGGTGTGATAATTTCTGCAGTTATTGGAGCTATAACATTGATTCCCGGTTTTGTTGCTTTTCCAACAGCAGCAATGCTTCTGAAAAATGGTGCAGGTTATATGCAAATAGGTGCTTTTATTTCAACTCTAATGATGGTAGGTATAGTTACAGCACCAGTTGAAATAGAATATTTTGGTAAGCGTATTACTATTGCAAGAAATGTTTTAGCTTTTCTATTTTCTTTTTTAGTAGCATATATTATTGGGAAGGTGGTTGTTAGTTTATGAATTTAATTAAAAGATATAAATTTTTTCTAGTATCATTATTAATGTTAATTATATTATTTTTTATAAATAAAGATATTGGTTTAAAAGCTGTAAATGTGACTGGATGCCAGTTTAAAGTTATGATATTAGTTATTCCGCCTATATTTATATTATTGGGACTCTTAGATGTATGGGTGCCTAGAGAAACTATGATGAAATACATGGGGGAAAAATCTGGGGTTATAGGTATTTTATTAGCTATTTTACTAGGTTCTGCAGCAGCAGGTCCATTATATGGAGCATTTCCTGTAGCTGCGGTACTTATGAAAAAAGGTGTTAAATTTACTAATGTACTTATATTTATTGGAGCATGGTCTACAACAAAGATTCCTATGTTTTTATTTGAGATGTCTTCATTAGGAACAAAGTTTGCTATAACTAGACTATTAGTTGATATTCCAGGAATTATAATTATTGCATATATTCTTTCTCATATGATATCTAAAGAAGAAATAAGAAAAATATACGAAAGAGTGGAGGTTGATTAACAGTTAAAGAATATTTATAAAATTTTATAAAAACCTCAAAACAATTATAAGTCAATGTTATAATTATTTTGAGGTAATAAAATTAAAATATTATACTATAGAAGAATTTGCTAAATTAATTGGTAAAACACAGTAAACTTTAAGAAATTGGGATAAATTAGGGAAATTAAAACCTTCTTTTATTACAGAAGGCATGTGCAGAAAGGAAATAATCAAGGAGTTAAAAGAAAATGAGTAAATCTATAGCTGAAAATAAAAATATAAGAACATATAAAATGAGAATAAAAGACAAAAAATTCAAATCAAAGGTTATAGATTATATTTACAAGTATAGGCATTTTGAAAACATGTATATAATACTCCTTAA
>NZ_FRAJ01000042.1 GCF_900142285.1 Caminicella sporogenes DSM 14501
CTTTTTAGCCCCCTAATAGATTTGGACAAAATTAACCATAGAAATATAATAAATTTAGGGGGTGGATTTAAGTGCCAAAAAAACAACTCACTGAAGAATTTAGAGTTAAAGTAGTTAAAGAAGCCTTAGAAACTGGTGAACAAGGTATAGTAGCAAGACGTCATGATATTCATCCGGTTACCTTATCAAGATGGATAAATAACTATAAAAAATATGGAAAAACAACAGTTTCTAAACAAACTTCCAAAACTACTAATAAAGATGTTGAGTCTCAGATACTAGAAAAAGAAAATGAACAACTAAAGAAACTTTTAGGTGAAAAAGAACTTGAAATACAAATTCTTCGTGATCTTTTAAAAAAAACAAACCAAGACTTAAAGATAGATTAGATATCGCAGAAAAATGGATATCTAAAGGTTATAAAGTTTCTTTAGTTCTTAAAATAATAGGTATTAGTCGTTCTACTTGGTATTATCATCAAAATAAAACTAATAGAAATACACATAATTATTTTGGAAAAGGTCGACCTATTCCAGGATATAGCTACAACACTTTTGGTCAAAAGATAAATGATTTAAAAATAATGAAATATATTAAAGAATTAATAAAAGGCGAAGCCTACTGTTATGGATATTTAAAAATTACTTATCTTTTAAGAAAGAAATATAATCTAATTATCAATAAAAAGAAAGTGTATAGATTATGCAAACAACTTAGTATACTTAAACCTCAAAGAAAAATAAAACCTAAATATCCAAGAAAGATAGCAATAAATAGAACTATTACAGGTTCTAATCAGCTTTGGGAAGCTGATGTAAAGTATGGCTATATAACTAGTAGTAAAAAGTTTTTTTATATTTTATCTATCATTGATGTATTTGACAGAAGTATTATAGATTATCATATTGGATTAAGTTGTACTGCAAAAGATGCAAAAGCAACTTTGATAAATGCATTGATTAAAAGAAATTTGTTATCTAGTAAAATTAAGCCAATTATACGTACTGACAATGGTTCACAATTTGTAAGTAATATATTCAAATATACTTGTGAAAAACTTAATATGCATCATGAGCAAATTCCTGTTAAGACACCAAATAAGAATGCTCATATTGAATCTTTTCATAACCTGCTTCAGAATGAATGCTTAAAATATTTTAGTTTTACAAGTTTCAAAGAAGCTTATAAAGAAGTTGTGAAATATATTGATTACTATAATAATACAAGAATTCATTCAGCTATTGGTTATATGACACCTATGGAATTTTATAGAGAAAACTCAAGCAATATTAAGAAAAAGTTAGTTGTTAGAGTTTAATTGTCCAAATTTAAGGGGTCAAACCG
>NZ_FRAJ01000043.1 GCF_900142285.1 Caminicella sporogenes DSM 14501
GGTCACCAAACGGGCGCATAGCTCAGCTGGGAGAGCACCTGCCTTACAAGCAGGGGGTCATAGGTTCAAGTCCTATTGCGCCCACCAGATTCAATTAATAATTGAGAATTATTGAGAAGAATTTAATATATTTTTAATTCTTAATTCATAATTTTTAATTTATACTTGGCCCGGTAGTTCAGTTGGTTAGAACGCTAGCCTGTCACGCTAGAGGCCGAGGGTTCGAGTTCCTTCCGGGTCGCCAATTTAATAATTAATAGTTAATAGTGAATAATGAATAGGTATTAGAAGATCTTAAAATCATTTGATGATTTGTTGTTTTTTAATTATTAATTATTCATTGTATTATTTGTGCTGGCGTAGCTCAACTGGTAGAGCAGCTGACTTGTAATCAGCAGGTTGCGGGTTCGAGTCCCATCGCCAGCTCCATGTGGAGGGATGCCCGAGAGGCTAAAGGGGGCGGACTGTAAATCCGTTGGCTAAGCCTACGCTGGTTCGAATCCAGCTCCCTCCACCATATATGCGGTAGTGGCTCAGTGGTAGAGCATCGCCTTGCCAAGGCGAGGGCCGAGGGTTCAAATCCCTTCTACCGCTCCAATGGTTTTAATTGTGATGGCGGCTGTCGTCAAGTGGTTAAGACACAGGATTGTGGCTCCTGCATGCGTGGGTTCGAATCCCATCAGCCGCCCCAATTCACCAAGTTTACATTGGGGATTAGCCAAGTCGGTAAGGCAACGGACTTTGACTCCGTGATGCGCAGGTTCGAGTCCTGCATCCCCAGCCAAATAAGACCCATTAGCTCAGTCGGTAGAGCACCTGACTTTTAATCAGGGTGTCCCGCGTTCGAGTCGCGGATGGGTCACCAGTTTATGTGGCGGCATAGCCAAGTGGTAAGGCAGAGGTCTGCAAAACCTTTATTCCCCAGTTCGAATCTGGGTGCCGCCTCCATTTTATTATTTCAAAAATTAATAGGCACTGTTAGCTCAGCTGGATAGAGCACATGACTACGAATCATGGGGTCGGGGGTTCGAATCCCTCACAGTGCACCAAAATTAAAACCCTTGAAAATCAAGGGTTTTTTATTTTATCATATTGAAT